>JANORL010001245.1:0-4226 GCA_031415295.1 Polyangiaceae bacterium
CGACAAACCTGCTAGGGTGGCGCCCATGCGTCGGTTCACATCGTACGGTCCGGTCGAAGCCAAGGCCAATTTCGGCGTCGAACGCCGCGAACTTGTCAAGCAATGCGTCGCGCGGCTCGTCGGTGCACCAGAAGAATCAGGCGGGCACTTCTTCACCATCTGGGGACCGCGCCAAACTGGCAAAACCTGGATCATGCGTCAAGCCATCGCTGAGATTCGCGCAAAACACGGCGACAAGTTCGCCGTTGGTGCCTTGTCGATGCAGGGACGACTTGAAGCCTCCGACGGGGCCGATGTTTTTCTCAACTGTGTGCCCAGTATGTTCCGCGACGGGTTTGGATTTGAGCCTCCCGCACCGACGGACTGGGACAAGTGGTTCAAGCTGTTTGCGCGCAATGGCGGATTGTTCGACAAACCGCTCATCCTGCTCATCGATGAATTCGATGCCCTGCCGCCTCTCGTTATCGACCGGCTGGTGAGCATGTTCCGCACCATGTATCTCTCCCGCGAAAGTTACACGCTGCATAGCCTCGCGCTCCTTGGTGTACGTGCCGTGCTCGGCTTGGACAGTCCACGCGGATCGCCCTTTAACGTGCAGCGATCCATGCAGATCCCAAACCTTACCCGCGACGAAGTCGTCGACATGTTTCACCAATACCAAACGGAAAGCGGGCAAGTTGTCGAGCCCGATGTCGTGAATGCCGTATTCGATTCCACGCGTGGACAACCGGGTCTCGTTGGCTGGTTTGGCGAATTGCTCGCGGAGAAATACAACCCAGGCAAGGACAAGCCCATTACGCGCGATACGTGGGCCGAAGTGTACGATGCCGCGGTGTACGTCGAATGGAACAATACGCTGCTCAACTTGAGCAAGAAAGCCCGCGAGCCTTACCGCGCCGAAGTCATGCGGCTGTTCACCGATCCCAATGTACGTTTTGCGATGGAAGAGGAATGGTGCAATTACCTCTACATGAATGGCATCATCGATCAGGCGCCAGCACCGGACAAGTTATCGCATGGGGGACGAGTTTGTCGATTTTCGTCGCCATTCGTCCAGCTCCGATTGTATTCGGGCCTTACCTACAACATGTTTGGCAACAAAGGACCACTGCCAGCCATCGAAATCGGAGATTGGCTCGCGGATGTTTTCACGCCAAATGGATTTAACGTTCCAGCACTGCTCGAACGATACCGCGGATACTTGAAACGACTCAAAGCAAAAGGCATCGATCCGTGGCAAGGACAGCCGCGCCGAGCGGATTTACACTTCACGGAGGCCGTGGGCCATTTCCATCTTTATGCATGGCTGCTCGATGCCGTCGGTCGACGATGTTCCATCAGCCCCGAATTCCCCACCGGCAATGGCAAGGTGGATTTGGTGTTGCGCACGAAAGACACCACCTCACTCATTGAAGTGAAAAGCTTTCGGGATATGTCCGATCTAGCGAACTACCGCAAACAGGCCGCTGGTTACGCGAAAAAGCTTGGCCTTACGCAAGCAACGCTCGCGATTTTCGCGCCGACCGAGGACGACGCGATCTTGGCGATGTTATCGGGCGAAGCGGACGAGGATGACGTGCACGTGACGACCGTCGCGTTTGGCTGGGTGTGATAATCAGCACCGGTGAACTTGCGGAGCATTCAGTGAGTTCCATTTTGGAACATACTGCCGCCGACGGGAAAACCTACACAGCCAAAATCAATCGAGCATGAATCAGGACGACACATGTTAACCACGGCCGCATCCCGTCCTCCCCGTCCCTCATAACCTCACCAACGTCATCCGAGCGACACGACAGCCCTCTCGACACCACCCCGCACGTTGATCAAGCGACGCCGAAAGCGTCGTCGAGGGTCCGCGTCGCTGGATCAAGCGCCGCGTGAGGCGCGACCACGCTTGACGCATGCGTTATGGAAGCGACGACCGAGGGGTCGCGGTGGGTCGGCGTTGCTTGGGGAAGCGACGGTCGAGGCATGGTGGCGGGTGTCGCGTAGGTCGGGGAAGCGATGGCGGTGGGGTGGGATTGACATGAGGCGGAGGAAGGCACTTGGAGTGCCGTCGGGCCATCAAGGTGCCTGACACTTTTGGTGTTGCTGGCCGTCAAGGTGCCAGGCACTTTGTCAAGGTGCCAGGCACTTTTGGTGTTGCTGTAAATCGTCCCCGTCGGTTTCCTCGGCATGGTCGCGGTCCCTCCCCTGCCAAACCAATTCACACGCTTCAACGATTGCGTGTACTTCGTTTGCGCCGCTTGGGCAATTCTCGGGAGCGTTCGAAGCCGACCAGAGCGAGAATGTCTCCCACGGTATTCGGCGACTCGCACTTGAGAAACATTGTCTCGACACACGTGGCCAGCTCGAAAAACTACAGGAAGTATTGAACCCAGCGCAAGTGGTCGGCTTGCTCGAAGTTTGGCGCGTGATCTGCGAAGAAAAACCCAAAGGAAAGAAATAACATCTCTCGTGCACGCAGCCATCAACCAAGCGACCAGCTCGAAAAAGCGCCCCTGCGAAAACCTCTCCAGATTGCCTCAGGATGATGCTGTCATCCGCGATGCACGAACCGGACAAACACGTCGATCCGCCCACATCGTGAAACCTCTGGACAACGTGAGGTCGCGGGGGCATGACAAACGGCATGAGTTTGTCTATGCTCGCTCGTCGGTTTGTCGTGTTGGGTTTGCTCGCGATTTTTTTGTCGGCTCTCGCTGTCGTTCCTTCTTGTTCCAGCGTTGTTTGCCAAGCGAATGGCGAGGGTTGTCCGTGCACTGGGCCATACGAGTGCAACTTGCCGAACAGTTGTTATGCGGGGTATTGTGATGGCACATGTCACTTGAAGGCTTTCTCTCCGGGCGGCCGATGTCTCTTGGTCGATCCCTGCGCCGAGTCGGGAAATTGCGTGATGGGCTTCTGCACGTCCGAACCTCAATGCGTCGAATGCTTGGAAGATGCTCATTGCCCGGCAGGGCATACGTGCGAAGTCGGTAACGTCTGCTCACGCTGCGACGATGGCGTGAAAAACGGGGACGAAACGGACGTCGATTGCGGCGGCTCGTGTCCGTTGTGCCCAGGGACGTGCAACGTCGACACCGATTGTCCGGACGGATATTGCTCGGCGGGCTTGTGCGTCAGTTGTCACGACGGAATTCAGAATGGCGACGAAACAGACGTCGATTGCGGCCCGTCGGGAACTCACTGCTTGAAGTGCTTGGGAATGAATTGCTCCGGAGGCGGCGACTGGGTTTGCGTCAGCAAGAACTGCGAAAACTTCAGTTGCTGTCCGGCGGTGTGCCCAATCTGTACCAACTGCGAACCATCAGGCGCATGCGAACCACTTCCGCTTGGATCTACGGACAAGTATGGCAAGGATCCCGCTGCAGTTTGCGATGGGGATTTTCGTTGCAATGGACAAGGCCAGTGCCTGTTGGACAGCGGTCAACCGTGCACGCAGGCCAGCGAGTGCTTCTGGAACAAATGCGTAAATGGCACTTGCGGTTGAGGCCGACGTCGTCACGGGATTGGTGGTAGTAGTGGGACACAACAATACGTGACTGGATGCTCGAGCGTCACCTCGCCGAGCACTTCGCTCGTCGACGGTGCACACGTCCCGGGCTGGTACGAGAGGACCTCGGCGGTCTTGCTTCCGAGCGCTGTGCCAATGGCCAAGTCGATGCACTGGGCTGCATCCGTCGAGGCCAACATGACGTTGCCACGCTCGTTGGTGCAAGCGTCGTCGGCATATACGCTTGCGCGCACGCTGCACGACGCGCCTTCAGGCGCACCACACGTGCACGCAGAACACGTGCGCGTGTTGGTGACGACTCTCCAACCCGTACGCCGATCGGTCCATCCTTCAGGACACGACACCGCAACGTCGATGTCGTTCGCAACGAAGCACAGTCGATAATCTGTTGGAGGCGGAGCGATGCAGTTGGTCGTCGAACCGCATGAATGTCCCTTCGCCGAAGAAACGTACTCGATCACGCGAGTGTGCTCGAGAAGGTCCACTGGTTGGTCACCGGGAGACATCACTGACGCAGCGACACACGGTGCGATCGTCGGTGGTTGGAGCACCAACGATTTTACGCACGGCTCACCATCGCACATCAAGCCCTCCGCGATTGGGTTCGTCGAGGTGCACGATCCGGCCCAATTCATGAGTGGATCAAAGGGTGTCACGGAGGGTGAAGAAAGTTCTTGACAAACTTTCGATTCGACACTCCAAACCG
>JANORL010001246.1:0-3916 GCA_031415295.1 Polyangiaceae bacterium
ATTTTGTGTGAGTTCGAGCCAGGTGCGCGTGCAGTTCTCGAGGCGCGATTTCCTGAAACCCGGAAGCACGACGATATTCGTACGCTTTCTTCCCTACCGCAAGGTACCGAACTGGTTGCCGCTGGTTTTCCCTGCCAAGACCTGAGCCAAGCAGGGAAAACGGTAGGAATCGAGGGCGCCCGTTCCGGCTTGGTGGGTGAGGTTTTCCGGCTTCTGGAATCTCGCCGTATTCCGTGGGTCTTGCTCGAAAACGTACCCTTCATGCTGCAACTTGCGCGTGGCCAGGCAATGGCGGTCATTGTCGATGAAATGGAGCGGCTCGGATATCGGTGGGCTTATCGAGTCGTCAATTCGCGTGCATTCGGCCTTCCGCAAAGGCGCGAAAGAGTTCTGTTTTTGGCGTCGCGCGAAGAAGACCCGCGAGATGTGCTTTTTGCAGACGAAGCCAGCGCGCCGGAAGATCCTATCAATCCACTGCGGCGGTTGGCGTGTGGATTTTACTGGACCGAAGGGATCCGCGGTCTCGGTTGGGCGGTGGATGCAGTGCCGACGCTGAAAGGTGGGTCCACCGTGGGTATCCCGTCGTCGCCGGCCATTGTTCTTCCGGACGGGCGTGTCGTAACGCCGAACATCTGCGACGCCGAACGAATGCAGGGATTCGAGCCCGGATGGTCCGAGCCTTCCGTTGAGGTGACCAAGGCAGGTCACCGCTGGAAACTCGTTGGAAATGCCGTCACGGTCGACGTCGCCGAATGGGTCGGAAAACGATTGCGGGCTCCTTCCGATGTGGGCCGCGAAATCACGAATTATCCACTCGAGCGCGTTGGGTCGTGGCCACGAGCGGCATACAACGTGGACAAGAAGGGACGACGCGGCGTAGAAATATCAGCGTTCCCAGAGACCCGAAAATGCGCCCCTCTTCACGAGTGGCTCCAGTTCGAGCCGAAGCTGCTATCCATAAAAGCGACCGCAGGGTTTCTTTCACGTGCGGAGGTCAGCTCGCTTCGATTTCCAAAAGGATTTCTCGATATACTTCGAGAACATTTGCATCGAGTCGAAATGGAAGCCGTTGGCTTACCCGTGCGCGGTCGACGTAAATCGACACGTGTTGATGCCATTGCGTGATTCTCTCACGGCTTTGCGCGGCTCGAACATCAACCGCTGACTTCATTGTACAGATGCCGCGTTATTGGACACTTGGGCCGCGGGAGATCTCACTGATGAGAGTGGCGGCACCGCAGCCGCTTCATCAACTGTTTTTCGCAAGTATCCTCGAAGTACAACCGTGCGTTGCCTGCTCCACTGAAACACCCCATTTAAAACAGCACGGAACTCTTTGGTGTTTGTCGCATCAATCTGCCCAGTTGTAGGCTCAAGAAGAACGCGGTCGCCCATTTCGAGGTTTTGGAGTGGCTTTGTTTCGGTCGCTCGGGAGAAAATAATCACTTCATGCTGCGCGTCTTTCATATAATTAAGCCATTTGGCCCGTAGTGGGCCGTGGCCATGCACTGGCGTTGACCAATGGCCAAGGAGTTCATAGGGTGCACCAAATACCTCAACGTTGACGACGATTGCCGGAAATTCTGCGACGAACGCCTCATTTAGGCGATCCCAACGGACAAAGTGCTCGATTTCACCTGGAGCAACTTGAATGATCGAGTTCTCGAGACGGGCAACGTTGCGCGGGCTAGACAATCCACCGCATGGCGGGAGATCGGCAAAACGACTGGTATAGAACTTTGCCTCAGACACATCACTTGCACGCGACGAGATAAGTGTTCGCGCATGAACGTATACCGCCGGAATACATACAGTATTGCCACCTCCATTAACTACATCGACATTCGTTTGAAGAATCCAAATTTTCCCAGATGCAGATTCGCATTCGACAACGTCTATTTCGACTGTGACATTGAGAGTGTGTTCGAATCGTGCACTGCTTTCCTGCGCTTGCAGATGCTTGATGGCTATATCGTAATCTGCGACATTCTTGCTGAGTTTGAGCTGTTGATCGGCTTGTTCAATTTGTAGATCACGAAGCTTCGTTTGTCCCAATTCGACACGTTTGAATCGCCAAATGGTTATGATTAGCGTGACAACGGAAACGAGCATTGTGGTAAATATGCCCATAGCCACTATAACATTGAATTGGGTTTGATCCACGATTGCACTCCTGATTATTCTTGTGTTTTACGAGCCAACTGCTCACATCCGACTACAGGAGGAGGCAGGCTTCGCGTGCTTTATTCTCCGTTTTCTGTGACGCTCGTAATTCACACATTAGGAAATCGCTGGCCATACAAGAATGCGAGGCGACGAATCAATGAATCGTAGCTATCGATCTCTCGCACGCTGGGCGCCGGCGGAGATTTGGTGACCACTTCAATCGGGCTCGAGTCATTGCGACACGATACCACGACGATACCAATCGCATCGAAACCCGAATCACCCGTTTTCGCACGCCGAGGTATTTCGCGCACCTTGTCCAGGGTGCGCTGAGTATGCTCGGGTTGACGGTGCTGCGACACGTTTGCCGGATGCGTGGCGAGTGGAAACTTGTTCCCGTCGGAACTCACGAAGTCGTCGGCGAAGTTCACCATCACCAGCCCGGCCGCAATGGCGACGTCGGTCGAGCCGTGAATGGTGAGATGGCTCGAATTCAACTCGTCGTAAAGCCGCGGCAGAGCCTTCAAATGAGCGGTCATACACGCTTTCGCTTCGAGCGCGACGAGAACGGCACCAACCGATGTTCCTTGGACGTCTGGCAGTGCGCGCAGCTTTTTCTGTTCCGCTGACGTGAGTACGATCCCCCATTTATCTACCAATCCCCTGAACGTCAGTGGTGACTTTGACGAGGCGACGTCGGCGCCTGGTGTGCAAAGCACGAGGTCGAGGCTCTTCTTGCGGTTCTGTTTGAAATCCCGCATCTCATGGTTGATCCCGAATGAGACGCGGCCTTCCTGGATTTGGGCAACCAAGGGCGGGCAGTGGCAGAGCAAATCGAAAAGAACACCCCAGCAGCCGATCTTAGAGTGCCGATCGCTACGCGAGTGGTACTGCCACCGGTTGCCAAAATCGTCGGGTTTTCCAGGCTGACTCAAAGAACGTACGAGAATCTCGGGACCGAACACCGAACCATCATCGCGTAATTCACGTCAAAAGCCAAGCACAAGAAATCCAAACAACTCTGGAACCGTCCAATCTTATGAACGCGAGCCTTTTATGTGCGAGTCTGCCGATGCGGCATGTTGAGTCAACAGCTCGTCGAGACGTGCTCTCAGGCGTTGCTCATCTTCCGTTTCGCACTGCCACACGGTCACCACGAGTAATCCCCTGTCGCGAAGCGCCTGCGCCTTGCACTCGTCACGCCCCTTGTTTTGCCGGATTTTATCGCTCCAGAAATCCGCGTTGCGCTTGGGCCGTGTTGCCAAACGGCAGCCGCCTTCGTGACCATGCCAGAAACACCCGTGAACGAAGATTGCCCAGCGTTTGGACAGATTTGCGATGTCCGGGCGTCCTGGGAGCGTCTTCACGCAAGTCCGGTAACGCACGCCTTGGTTCGTGAGGAAGTGGCGCACAAGCAGCTCGGGTTCGGTGTTCGACTGCCGGATCCGCTTCATCCGGTCCGAGGTTTCCGGAGTGGTCGTCAATCGTTGCCGCATTATGGATCTCGCGGTTGATATGGCATCGGTTTGTCAGACCAGCCAGCGTCCATTCGAGCATTCAGAACGCTCGAGCGCAGCCCGTATCACGCAGATGAAACGTCGAGCGACGCCGTGTACATCTGTCCGCATGCTAGGGTCGCGCGGGTCGCCCCGCCTCCGACGCCAGTCGTCGCTCGACGTTTCTGTTGACAATCGTCCCAGCCTATGGTTCGCCCTCGTAATCGACAAAGTCCCACCCAAACTCCCATCCC
>JANORL010001247.1:0-4018 GCA_031415295.1 Polyangiaceae bacterium
GCCTCGTCGTTGCTACGAGGGTAACGCTCCGGGTCAAACCCCAGACGGAGCTGCCCAGGCAGTTCACGCAGGAGCTTCGACACACTCGGATACAGTTTCGGCGCTTCTTTGAATCGTTGCCAAACCGTCGCCCATTTCCCATTTCCCTCGACGAGCGCGCTCGCTGCGTCTGCGGGCGACTTCTTTTCGGGGTCCAGCTTGAACTCGGTGATGCACACGCTGCAGAACGATTTCCAGCGCGCTTCGCTCTCGGTCTTTCGAAAAACGTCGTCCAATCCCATCCAGCGCAGCAAATCTCTTGTGGGATCGTTTATTGCCAATCGGTCGAAATCGTCCGCTTCCAGGCGATGATCGCGAAAGCCATCGAGCGGGGTTTCGGCCAAAAGCGGCAAACTTCGCAACGCCGCCTCGCGCGTCCGAGCGTCCTGCGCAACGTCGAGCCCAAGGCCGTCATCCGAAATCAGAAACGCCTCGACCGTCCAATCGCGTCCATTACGCTGATGCCACTCGCATCCGCGGTAGAGCAATTCGATGAGCGGTTGGAGTTCGCGTGGACAATCCTTTCCCATACGCAGCGTTTGTCGTGCAACACCTGGAAGGTACAGGATCGGAACAACGCCTTCCTGAATGTGAACATCCGGTAGCGCGCGATCGATTACGCATCGCAGCCATATCGCGGGTCCCGTGCGCGCGGCAGGATTGTAGGCGCCGAGCGTAAACACGTGCGGCAAGACCGTTTGGAGTCGCGGCAAGAGGCTGCTCCATTGGCGATCGGGGTCGGTCCAAAGAAGCGCGACGGGCTCTACGGTGCCTTCGGGTGTGCGTAATGCATTGTGGAACGAAGCTTCGAGGGTATCGACAAACCCTTTTGCAATTAGCGCGTGTGGCGGAGCGCTGCGTCGCTTGGAAGACGTCACGGTTTGGGTCCCTTCGCGTTTGCCCGTGCCTCGAGTTTCGCTTTTCGCGTGTAGTGCAGGTCGTTCCAGCGATTGCCATCGAATTCGTTACCGCCGGGGAAATCCTGAGTCTGGTCATCCCAGGTCCAGAACCACGGGAATTCGTCTTTGGTCCGTGTGGGTTCTTTACCGCGATCCTTGTCCCATTTGATTTTGGGCGTTACGCGCAGAATGCAGGCGTTTTTGCCGCGGCCACTCAATGGTTTTGCGGTCATGAACGGACGAATGTTGATTCGCACGCCATCGTTGATGTCCGGGTCCCATCCAAGGGCCTGTTCGTGTAATGGTTTCCAGCGGACGAAAATGTCATAAGGCGGTTCGCCTTCGAGGATCTTCTCCAGTTCGCGCTTGAGATGTTCCGCAGACGCGACGCGTCCGTCGGCGCCTTCGACGCCTGCTTTTTGGTCGGCGCGTTGGCGGTCGATCCAGTCGCCGAGGTACGTGTAAATGAGTTTTTCCAGGGTACGTCGGCCTTCGCCGTTGGGTGCAGCGAGCTTGTGGTAGTTCACGAGCGCGCTGAAGCCATTTTGCAGACCGTCCCATACTTGCCAAATGAACGGGCGCTGATGGAACAAGGCGCAGTGCTGCGCGAAAAACTCGTGGCGCAGCCATTCATCCAAGGGTTTGCCGGCGGCGTCTGCTTGGCTGAGCAGTTCACCAAGTTTGTCCGCGCTCCACTCGGTGCCGTACGCGGACGCGAGCAGTTGACGGAGGCGTTCGGCGGCCGCGGCTTCTCCCTTGATGGCGGCGAGACAGACGATGCCGTCGGTGTCGGCGTGTGTTTCGAGGCCATCGGGGTCGAGGGCTGGGCAATCGGGGAAACTGGAACCAGTTTGGCGTGGCCACTGGTAGCCGAGCAATCGGGCGACAGCGACGTGCAAGGGTTGGTCGGCGCCATGGGGATGGCCGTTGAAGAGCCATTGCGTGGGATCGCTGGAAAACGGTTTGGGGAGGCCGTGGGGATACTTTTCGGCGGCGACTTTCTGCCAGTGCGCGAGATCGAAGGGGACTTTGACAAGCGTGGCATTTGTCACCATCAATTTTTGGTCCAACTTGCGGACTTCTTCTTTGAACTGTTCGGACTCGATATACGCCGTGATAGCCAAAGAGTGGTCAGGATTGTTGGCGACGACGGCCGCGACCATCTTGTCAAATAAAGCGCCTTCATACGGACATGTATTTAATCCGCCCATGATTGACACTGAAATGCCTCTCCGACCCCACACCTCGCGTCCCCGATAGTCTTGATTGTGAGCTTGTTTGCGCTCAGCGTCGGTCATTCCAAAAATGCGCCGCTGCTCTGCATCCCATGCGACAATACCATCATAACCGTCGTACCGATTGGATTGCCCTTTAGTCGCCTGAAAGAACTCCCAAAGGTTTCCTTTAGAGTCAAATTCCCAGAATTTCCGCAGGTAATGCGGCGCATCCCCAGTGCCTAATCCCAGGCGACAGACTGCGAATTCAGCTAGTAACGGTAGCGGAATTCGCTCCTCAATCAGAATTCTAGAATCAGGATTCATCAATTGGCTCGACTGACTGGCGGATCGCACGGCTTGTATTATGAGCCCCTCTGCCTTTAATTCGGGGGTTGTCCTCTCAGTCACGTCAATTCCCAAGAACTGGTGTCCGGGGTCGGCCACATTTCTGGACAGTGAAAGTAGGACAATATTGAAGTCCCACATCGGTGTTTGAAATCCCTTTGGTCCGAGACGAGCCACAACATCCCAGGTTGCACTTTTGAGTAGCTTGTGACGCAGCTGTTCATATGTGCCGAGAAAGAGCCAATTTTGGGGCGTCACGATCGATGTTGAGCCACCTCCGTCGATGCAAAAGCTCAAACAACGTTCGACAAAACAAGTGGCGAGATCAGCTTTGGCATCTTTATGAACGCGCTCGCAGTAATCTTTGAGCACATCATCCTGCTTGCCGCGCCCCAAATACGGCACATTCGTCGCAACCAGCGTGTATTGCCCATTGAGAATCTGCGCCGCCTTGACGATCCCCCGCGCCGTCACCGCCATTTCCTCCGCGGTATCGTCCTTCCTTTCGTGCCCGAGCGCCTTTTCCATCAGCGGCCGGAGTTCGTCCATACTCGTTTGGTAATTGATCGCGTCGTTCGTGCGCGGATTGATCAGGCTGCCCAGCACCGGCGCCTTTTGAAAAAGATCGTACAGCGCCCCCATCGGAAACCGGAGAATTGAATCGTCGGGCGTGAGTTTCAGCCAATCCTCTTTCTTCGTATTCGGCGCCAGCCCCGAACACGCGAGATTCATCGCGGGCAAACCGCAATGCCCCACGCGTCGCCATGCCGCAAGCGCCAGATTAAACGCCGCAATCTGCGTACAGCGCGGGTCAATCTCCAATCCGAACAGGTTCTCCCGAATGACCGCCGCCACCGCAATCGATTGGTCCACACCCTCTTCGGCCATACGCAACGAAACCAGCCGCTCGAACATCGCCACGACAAAATGCCCGCTGCCCATACACGGATCGAGGCACGTGAGCTTATTCGCCGCCTTCGGCCAACCGTCGAACGTTCCCGCTGCCAGCGTCCACCGATTCGAATCGGCATCTTGCATAAAACGAAGATACCTCCACGGACAACCCGCTAGCGACACCGCCTCGCGCAGTTCGTCCTCGTTCTCCGCAGTTTCGGCGAGCTTGGGGTTTGCCGCAAGAAACTTGCCCGCGTGCCATGCGCCGAGCGTGTTATCCAGCAGGAAGTCCACCATGTAGTCTTCCGTGAACAACTGCGTCACTGCCGGTAGTTCGTCCGCGCCAATCTTGTTCTCCGACTTGTTGACCGTTTCCTTCTGCTCCGCCTGCCAAAACTGATACACCCACCCCAGACTGTCAGCGGCGATAAAAACATCGTGCGGCAAATCTTCGAGGACCTTTTCCAAGTCCTGCCGTTTTTCCGCCGGCAAATTGACGTCGAGCACCGGGTCGCCACTGCGGAAAATCTGCGGCAACATGCGTTGCGCGAATTCGCTCGCGAGGACCAACCAATCCACCGTTTTTTCACGAGCCAATTCGCGACACTCGTCGAGCGACAGAGC
>JANORL010001248.1:0-3714 GCA_031415295.1 Polyangiaceae bacterium
GGGGGTTAGGGGGTGAGGCGCGACTCGGCATCAAATGCGAGCTTATCTTAACGCTTATGGGAGGGCGACGGAAGCGTACATCGTACGCTGAGTAAGTCCGACCGAAGCCGTGCAATGCGCAGCAGCCTGTTCAATACCCTCTCAGGCCGCGTGGGACGTGGGATAGGGTCGAGGTCCCGCAGCAGAGAATGCCAGTACGATGCGTTCGGGCGCAATACCATCGCGCATGAAGTCCACGGCCATTCCGTGTTCGGTGCCATCGCGTTGGACCCATATCTTGTCGCCGATGATATCGATATGGACAAGACATCCGTGGACTCGTTTTCCCGCATCGTGACCGACAATCATCAGGAGGTAATGGTCGGACGCACGATCGAAGACGGTTTGCGTTTCGACGTTGCCATATGCGTATGGGACAGCGGCGTATTCGGCGAGCGCTTTTTCGATTATTTGACGATCGAGGGTTCGGGGGTCCATTGCGAAATGGTTTCCTTCTCAGGGTGGTAAATGAGCAAATTGATGCGACGTTTGGCCAAAAGAAGTTGCCCGAGTGGGTCGTCGAAAACCTCTTCACGCACACTCGCGCTCACGGCCATATAGAGAATGCGATCCGGATCGAGCCGTTCGAGCACATCGAGGTACAGAGTGAATTGACCGAGCGCTTTCTCGATGTCGTCCACGACCGACGCCCCGACGAAGCTTTTGATTTCGACTGCGATCTTCAATGCGCCTTTGTGGGCAGCAAGAAGTCGCTCGGCACCAAGGTCGACGTACAAGTCGCGCACGCCCCAACGAAGCCGTAGCGGATCGTGGGTGATCGTCCAGCCGTCGGCTTCGAGGACGCGGCGAACATGGTGATGGTCGAAGTCGCGAGCCGGCATGCGCGGGCCACGTTAGCAGAACGTGATCGCGTTGCCAAGCTGCCGAGTTGCGAGAGAAAAGCACGCTCTTCGGTACGACTTGGGCGAGCGCCGTGGACGCGTTTTTTCGAAGTGACGTATCGTCGTGACTGTTTTCGGACTGTGTGCGGTGCGCAGCGATCAAGAGGGTCTGTGTGCGCTACAAAAAGTATTGCCGCAGGGCGCGTGTAGCGATTAGCGTGCGCGGATGGCACAAGAAAACGATCCGAAGGCCGAGGTCAAAAGGACACTTGATGAGTTGCGGGACGTCGCCAAGTCGTACACGATGGACGACATCAAGGAAGGCCATGGCTCTTTGGGACACCGGGAACCTCGATGCCCGCCTCTTGGCCATTCTTCTGATCAAACCCCAAAAGTTGACTCGTGACGAATTGGATAAAATGGTGCGATCCGTGCGCTTAGTCCAAACAAACCGCCATTTTCGAACATTGCGCGGTGGCCCTGTCGGCGGCGTCGTCGTCGAGTTACTTTATCATAAGACCACTCCACCGCATCCCTGAGTTTGCGTTTCCTGCGGCAAGTGTTCATTGATGACCATTTTTCTCGACCCGCGGACGCACCTATCATAGAATACAACCCTGACGTGTCGTTCGCTATGCTTGAACTTCCTATTGACCAACACGGACGGCTGATCGGCCACGACCAAACCCTCTATTCCCGAATCGCCTGGCCCTCGCATCTGGTGCGGGCTCTCACCATCGCCACAGCATTTCCCACCAAGGCTCTGAAAATTGCCCACGCCTTTGAACAGCACCTTGCACGAGGGAATCTATCCCTCGAAGAACGCTCCTTGCTCGAACATTGGGTCATCCATACCTCGCCCTTCTTTGGCCCAGATCATCCAGGTTTTATCCCCCATTTAAATCAGCATTACCCCGAGCTATCTTCCTTTGCCTCCCGCGAAGCCTCGGCCTTTGAGGCTTTTCTTCAGGCCGTCACAGATTCCCCCCAACCCCCCCCGCGATTGCTGCGAAAGAGCCCAAACGCATCCTGATTTTACACGGCGATCGCGGAGGAGGCACCCGTACGCCCGCTCAGGCTACCGCCGAGATTCTTCGGGAAATCGGAGGCTTCGAGCCCATTGTGCTCAGCTTTCACGCGGACGTGATCGGTCAAAGCGATCCTTTTTATCGAGTCTTTGGCACCTCTTACGCTGATCTCTGGAATCAGCATGCATCCCCCTCGATGATTCTCGCCTCGGTACAGCGTTTGGGGGAACTTCAGCGCATCTTTCACGATTATTTTATGCCCGATTCCACCGAACGCGCGGCACATCGATTCGCTGGGTATCAGGTCGCCCATATTCTGTCCTTTCTCCCATCAAATTACCTGCTGGCCCAGGTGGCCACGCCCCTTCGTCCACTCACCTATATGCATCCCGATTTTGGGCTCTGCTCTTCCTTATTTGAGCCCAGCATTCCCCGGGCACCAAGTCCTGTGTTCCTCTTCGATCCCCAGCGGGTCACGATTGGCGTAGCCTCGGAGCTGGCCGAGCCCGCGCTGCCCAAGCTTCAGGATGGTTTGGGGGAATCGTATCATCAATTGATTCATCCCATGGGCTACCCGGTGCGCCGGCCTTTTCGAGTGGCTCCATCGCACCTGGAGCGGCTGAAGGCCAAGCTTGGATTGGGTGAAACCGAGCGTTTGGTCTTGGTGATGATGGGTCAGAATGACAATGGAGAAGCCTTGGAGCAGGTGGCGCGATTGCTATACAAAGCTCCCGTAGACGAGCTGCCTCCGCTGCTGGTCATTGTGGTATGCGGTCGGGACGAAGCTTTAAAAACGCGGCTCGAAGCGGATTTTGGAGGCGGATCATCGGCTACGCGCATTCGAATGGAGGGCTATTGCGAGGCTGAAGAGATTGCGGCCTACATGCATCTGGCGGCAGAACCGGGTGCATGGAGGCGAGGTGTCGTGATATCCAAGGCGGGAGGGTCAACGACGGCGGAGTGTGCGCGTACGGGGGCGTATATATTGGTATGGCCTGGTTATTTTTGGGAGGATGGAAATCGGCGTTTTTTGCTGGAGGCGGGGATTGGGGAGGGGTGTTCGGAGGGGGATTTGTATGGGGTATTGGGGAGGGTGTTGCAGGAGCGGCCTTCGAGGCGGCATGAGGGGTTGGATGTTCGGGATAGGTTATTGAATGTGGTGGGAAGCGAAGGTGGAGCTTAATTTTTTCAGAACCTGTGCAACCAGGCACGTAGTGAAAACAACCCACCACGACTCCGTCGACGACGACCGCTATCTCCCCTTTGCCCATTCGATGACCATCCACGATCTGCTTTTTCGGTGCGAAGACCTGCAGCGACCGCGTCCGGTGATTTCTGCGCCATCGACTTGAAAGCACACGCGGTGATTTGCACGCTCGCTTCGCGCCGACGAAAAGGAGACCGAACGTCGGAAGAAGCGTGAAGAAGGCGGCGGAATTTTTCATGGCTCGGCCACAGCTATATGCGAGATTCTGTCAAGGCAACCTGGCGCCATTTCATTCGCCCACCGCATGTCGGACAAACGTTTACGTCGATTGCAAACACATGTTTGAGCAACCATGCCCAAGGTTTTCGACGCCTGTCCCGTCATTCAATGAAAGCCGGGCACGTCCGCGCTACGCGCGAACGGCCCATGACGCACATCCGCCACTTTCTCCTCGAACCATGCAGCTCCCACATCGTTTCAACGTAACTCCTCGCCCCGCCCCGTCGTGACGTCGTTTTCATTTCATGGTTGGCGACGACCTCCACGGACTGGCAATTTTACCTCCAAGCACGTTTTTATGCCCGCCGCAAGCCCCAAT
>JANORL010001249.1:0-12558 GCA_031415295.1 Polyangiaceae bacterium
CCCAGGGCGGATTCGGCTCGAGCGCAGCGAATGCGGCGATACAGGCATTTTCATCGGGCAACGCAGCGGCGAGATCGACCCGGAGAATCTTCCGCGATGATTCGAGGACTTTTACAGCAAAAGGCATTTCGACGGCCTTAAAAAGGCGCGCAGCATCTGGTGACCAACTCTGTCCGAGTTCCCGCGCCAGATCGACAGCTCGATTCATGACCATCGTCGACGGCCACGGATCGTTGCGATACGCAATAAAAACTTGCTCGAGCAATCTGACGGCTTCGCTCCGGTGTCCAATGGCGTATTCGTACCGCGCACGAATGGCATCCGCTTCGAGCGGGAACGCCTTTGCGTGTTGCTCGATGAATCCTAGCGCCGGCTCTTTGCCATACCACGCATTCATTTCTGCCAGCATCGCTCGTTCGACGTGTCCTGTAGGACCGCGCTCTTGGAATTCCCACTTGGCCAAGCCGCCTTCGAAATTGCCGGCGATATAATTGATGATGGCTTGGACGCGGACTTCGGCATCCGGGGACAAACCTTCCGGTACTGACGGTTCCGTTCCATCACCGGCAATTTGCGCGGCCTTGTCTTCGAGCGCGTGATCGAAATCGACTGTTCCTCCACGTATTCGTGGTCGCCGGTCATCTTTACTTTGTCGCACGGGCGCGAAAAATTCGCTGGCACTCACGAGGTTACCGACGCTGCGTGCAAATCCGAATTCGACTCGATTGCGATCGTCGGTATTGTAAAGCGCCCCGGGGACATCTGCGAGGCCTCGCGCGAAGGCTGGACCGGTAACGAAATGCGCAAACAGGCCGTCCACGCCTTCCGTTCGCCATGCGACACGTAATGCACGTTCATAAGGTTCGGCGGCGAGTTTTTCCTTGAGCATCGCGACGTCGTGTTCCAGTGGTTTTTCAGAAGCCACGAGCGCCAAATCGCTAAAGCCGAGGTACCATGTTTCAACAGACGGAAATTCCGAGGCTAATGTCGCGTACAAAATTTTCAACGTTTCCGTTTCGATTTCATAGACTTGAACCCATTGCACGAAAAGCCCGCCCGGTTCGAGCTTTTTCTTGGCCGCTTGATAATACTCGCGGGTGAATAGGCTGGCGACACCTGCACGATACGGATTCGACGGTTCGGAGAATATGACGTCGTATTTGCGAGGAACCGTGGGCAGGATTTCGCGCGCATCTCCGACGATACGATTGACCTTGGGATTCTCGAGGACGTTTTCATTCACCAAAGCACAACGCCGCCCAATCTCGAACATGGACGGCTCGAGTTCCGCAACATCCACGCGTTCGATGCTCGGAACGCTGCCGAGCCATCCAGCTGAGCTGCCCGTGCCAAACCCAATGACCATGGCGTTTTTCGGGTTTGGATGCAAAATCGCGCCGAGAATTCCACCCATGACTTGCGTGGCGGCATCTCCGTGAGCGTTTCCATCGATTTTCCCATTAACGACCATAGCAATACCGTCGGTCGTATCGATGGCTACGCTGCTTTCGCGTCCTTCCGCTTGCCATTCGATGACGCGGCGGCTGTCTTGAAACCAGGAACGTGCCGCAGCGGGGGTACTGAGCACATGACGATCGACTCGCCCAGCGCCAATGGGCGTATGACGCAAAACAGCCGTCGGTCCTGTGGCCGTGAGCGCAACGATGGCCAGGACCGAAAAGAAGGGCGCGGCAATCATCACACGTAGTGACTTGATGCGAAATGCAAAATATCCCGCCGAAATGGCCATAACCACCAGGACGACACACACAATGCGCATCGAACCGGGAGCGGTAAACCACGGAATCAGGAAAAACCCACCCAGAAGTGCACCCGCCATTGCGCCGAGCGTGTTGTATGCGCCAACGGAACCTAAATGGGAACCGACTTTTTCTCGCCCTTTGCCCATGAGTGCCACGAGCATCGGGTATTGCACGCCGGCAACGAGTGATGCGGGAAATGCCATGATTCCAATGATCGCTAGCCATCCCGGAATGTAGCTGATGAGGCGAATCGCCGTTTCGCCGTCCGACACTGGACGAACCGCCATCGTGAGCAGTCCTAAACGGTCTCCGAAAGCGAACGGTAGGGCTACAAAGAGTGCTTCGAGTGCGGCGGTAAGGGCCAAACTTTTTGGCGTCGGGGACTTTTTCCAAAACAACAGTGGATACAGCAGTCCACCAAGTCCAATGCCGAGCAGTACGACGGCGAGAATGACACCGAAGGTGTAGACGGTTCCGCCGAGCAGAGGCCCGAGAAGCCGATACCAGACTAGTTCCAGCCAAAAGAATACGAATCCCGACAAACCCGCAAAAATGAGCACGAATCGTTGCGGCACCAGCGTGTCGTCTGCCGATTCAGTCGTTTCGGAAGCATGGGTCGATTCTTCGATGGTCGGCGCTAGACCGCGATCAATGAGCAGCGCGATCAAGGCGACCAATGCATTGAGCACTGCGGCCGACCATAATGCGGCTCGTGTGCCGAGACGCTCCAATAGGACGAGCGTGCACAGGGCCGCTCCGGTCACCGCGCCTAGCGTATTCGCTGCGTAAAGCCAACCAACCGCGCGACGTTGCGTATCTTTTGCGCTTTCGGCGCTTCGCGCAGCCGCAGGCAATGTCCCGCCCATGAGCACCGTGGGCAAACCAATGACGATCGCTGCGAGCACCAGACGTAGTACCGTGCCAAACGTCATCCCCAAATAAAACGTACCGCCTGCCGCTCGATAAACTGCCCGCGCCAGATCGATAAAGAATGGGCTCGCTGCCGCCAGTGCCGCAATGCCCACTTCGAGCTTGGCGTACATGAGCAGGGGTCTTTCGGTTGCGTCGCTACGACGCCCGAGTAACAAGCTGCCGGTTCCGGCGCCGCCAATGAATATCGCCAAGACGGCTGCACTTGCCGCTGTTGACGACCCAAACACGAGTCGCAGTTCGCGTTGCCAAGCCGTTTGATAAACGAGCGCCGACAAACCCGATCCGAACAGGAGCAAGGCAACGACGAAAGGATGGGCGGAAGAACTTTGAGGAGCAGGGTTTTTCACAGTCATCGCAGATGGACCAGGTACCCAGTGCGCTGGGTTATGGCATCGTACACGCATCGAGCGTCCGAGCGAAAATTGCCGCGCGCCTCGGGTCAAACGGGTCAAACGTCGCGGAAAAGGTGCCGTACTTCCGCAATTTCGTCATCGTGCAACAGTCGACCCAACGCCAGACGCAGTTTTTTCAATCGCGCCGGATCGTCGGGTGTCGCGCGCTTGAACGTGTGCAGCGGAATTCCCGTCAACATCGATAAACGCGCGACGAAATACGCATTGTGTCGTTTTTGAAGGTATTGGACGATTTCGTACGTCGCTCCTGCGAGTACCGCGTCGTCTTCGCCCACTTGCTCCAAAAATACGCTCACCAACACCCGACCGAGATCCCGATCTCCGTCCGTGAGCAAACCATTGGCCGCTTCGCGCACGTGCACACTCCGAAATCCATATTCCGTGTCGCCCGAAAATCGGCTCTCCGCATGCAGTTCGATGAGCTCCGCATCGAGCAATTCATCCAGCCAACGCTCTACCGTGTGTTCGTCCGTGGATCGATCGAGTCCCAAGAGGAATGCGACGCCTTGTCGCCAGAACGTTTGTCCAAACAGACTTGCCGCACGTAACGCTCGACGCGCTCCATACGAAAGATGCTTCATGCGTGCCTGCAGGATCGCGAGCAGCGCGCGTGGCGTGGTGTTCCCGTTTCCCGATGCTGTGGATCGGATGAGTTCCTCGAGAAACAGAGGATTTCCGGCGGCATCGTGGACGAGTTTCGTGACGGTTTCCGTGGATGCGTCGTTGCCGAGTGCCATTCGCACGAACTGCTCCGCTGCACGTTTGCTGAGGCCTGAGAGGCGCAAATTTTGTGCGCGACCGTGCCACGGAAGAGGCGTGTGCTGCTGAGATGCATCGTGGTGAATCGTCAAGACAAACAATGGCAGGTTTGTCGCAGAACGTAAAAGGCCATCCACAAACCGGACAGTCGACGCATCCGCCCAGTGGGTATCATCGATGGCGACGACGATCGGACGTGTTGCACCTTCGTGCGTAAGCCATGAAATCAAAGCGTTTTCAAGCGCTGGCCAAACAGGCGGTATGTTGATCATCTCTTCGCGTGGAACGCACAGGTCGACCAGTGGTTCCAAATCGAGGGGACTGTTTGTCTTGGATGAGCATGTACCAAGACGAACCTCGATCTTTCGCCGCTGCTCAGCCGGCGAATCTTCCGGTGTTACGTCGGCGAGTTCGCGAAACACGTGGGCGAACAATCCGTAATTCGAATTGTTTTGGGCGGGATCTCCACGACCGTGCAGTAGCGTAACCTCGGGGTGACCCTTCCGAACGCGATCGAGAAAAGCTTGCATGAGGCGCGATTTTCCAATTCCAGAAAGGCCCGTCATCACGATCGCTGCACAACGCTCGTCTTCGATCACGCCGTCGAGGGCCGACAAGAGCTGTCCGATCTCGCGCTCACGGCCCACGCACGTGAGCGTCTCGTGATGCACGTGATCGATGGCTTCCGTTCCGACGTTCGTGCTCGTCTGTATGAGTCGCAGCGCCGTCCGCGTGCGTTCGATGTGATAGCCAGATCCAAGCACATCCGCAGTCATTTCGTCGATCCAGATTCCCGCGGATCTCGGGTTTGTCATGTCAACGATGGCCCGTTCTCTTAATAGCGCCGATGCGCGTTCGAAGACTTCCCCCTCGGGAACACCTCCACGAGGTCCAAGAACGCCGCGACCCATGACGAGCGTAATGTGTGCAGATGGATTTCGTTCGAGCAGCAACGATGCGCAACGTGCACCCTTTGCTGCTTGTTCTTTTGCGCTTGCACCATCGCCCACGATGATTGCCAGTGAGCCGTCGGCCAATGATTCGAGTTGCACGCCGAGCAGTTCGAGCGTCTCGCGCGGCCAGCTTGCATCGTTCACGAACGGAGTGCGGACAGTGGAGTTTGACACGGTCCATCGGTCGCTTGCGTCGTTTCGTTCCGGCGTTGCCAACACCAAACAGAAAAGCGCTTGTTCCGCGTTCGTGAGCGCCTTGCGCGCGGGTGTCGACGTGATGTTGATATCTTGATCGGTGGGTCGGAAATCGAGTCCGAGTTGATCGAATTCAGCAAGCAGCACACGAGCGTCGCGGGGTCGCTCCGAAGCATCCTTGAGCAACATGCGCGAGAGCAGCAATTCAAGCGTTTCGGGCATCTCAGGTCGATGAAAACGTATCGGGGGCACTTCTTCGAAAAGGACCTTCGTAAGTACAGCGGTGATGTGATCGCCAGCGAACGGAGCTTTGCCGATCAACGCTTGGTAAAGGATGCAGCCCAGCGCAAAAACGTCAGCACTTGGACCGATATCCGTTTGTCCGCGAGCTTGTTCGGGCGCCATATATCCGGGTGTGCCGATCAACATGCCGGTGCGGGTCACCTGCAAGGTGCGCCCAAGCCATCGCGCGACGCCAAAATCGACAATCGCTGGATCGTCGATGCGACCGCCGCGAAGGATGATGTTGGCGGGTTTGAGGTCCCGATGGGTAATTCCGCGATCGTGGGCGAACGCGAGCGCATCGGCGATACGACGCAAGAGAAGTACGGCGTGAGGAGCGGATAAAGGTTGACGCTTGAGAATGGTTTCGAGTTCTTCGCCTTCGAGCCATTCCATGGCGAGATACGGGCGCTGGTCATTGGTCAAACCATGCGCGATGTACTCGACAATTCCCGGATGACGTAGCAACGCGAGCACCTCTGCTTCGCGAAAAAACCGTTCCCGAGCTTCATCGGCCGATCGGGTCATCGGGGGCATCACTTTGACGGCGACGCGTTTCCCATCACTGGCCAAATCGCGGGCGTCGTACACCAGGCCCATTCCACCAACATTGGTGAGCGAGCCAATGCGAAAACGTCCGCCGACGACGGTGTCGGCGAGTTCGTGACCGTGTGCGATGTGGCCTTCGATGTTCGAAACGGCCGATGGATCCCACCCCGACGCTCGCATTTCGTGATTGTAGCGCACTTTGACCCAGAATGTCCACTCGAATTCAAAAACACGTTCGTGACATATGAATCTGCGAATCACGTACTCTGACGGTTTTGATCCTCGCTTGCGTTTTGATGCTGGCCCAGGGGAGCGTCCAACATGATGGCTACGAGCATGTCGGCCATGACGTTGACCCCGGATCGGCAGCGCGCAATGAGCCAATCGACGGTCATGACCAGTGGAATTGCGGCGGCAATGACTGTTTCGGACAAACCTGCTGCGCCGAGTACGAGTGGCAATACCACGAGGCCCGCTTCAGGAATGCCAGCGACGCCTGCTGCGGCCATCATCGAGGCGAGAGCAATGGTGAGTTGTCCGCCTAAACCAACGGAAGTTCCTAAGGCTTGCGTAAGAAAAATGGCCGTCATGGCTTCGTAGAGCAAAATGCCATCGTTGTTGAGGTTCGTCCCGATGCACGCCGCGAGGCGCGATGATTCAGGGGAAACGCCCATTTTACCGACCGCTTTTAGGGTAATCGGCACCGTGGCGAGGCTGCTGTTTGTCGAAAGTCCCGTCAAAATCGCATCGGCGCCGTATCCCAGATACACGCGCGGGGGCTTTTTCCCGACGAACCATGCAGCCAACGGGTAATACACGAGCGAATGAAGCGCCATCGCGAACAGGACCGTGACGAGGTAGATCCAAATGGATTGAAAGATGGCTATGCCGGCTTTTCCGACAACGTCCGCGACGACGCCGAATACGGCAAAGGGCACCGTTTTTACCACGATATCTAGCGCTTCGATCAACACGGCATAGATACTTTCGATGATCCGTTCGAGCGGTCCAGTATCCGGTCCGTCATTCTTTAGCGCTCGCTTGCGGGCTTGGCGTAATGCGGATCCCACGAGCAATCCGAGCAGCACAATCGTAATGACACTGTTTTCCGAAAACGGGTCGACAAGACTTTTGGGGACGTACCCGGATAAATTGTCGACGAAACCCAAACTGGCCTTTTTGGATGCCACAATAAGGTCGTGGGCAGAATGATCGTTTTCTTTTCCAGAATTGGCAAATGCCGACAATACACCCGCAAAATGTCGCCCTGGTTTCAGTACGTTCATGATCGACAAACCAATGGTGAGCGCTACGCTGGCATTAAATATACAAATAAAAATGAGACGAACGCCTTTTTTCCAAGAGATGTCCGTCTTGACGAACGCATCGAGAATAGCGAAAAATACGAGTGGAACAGCGAGCGCTTTCAGCAGTTTGACGACCAGCATTCCCAGCCGACCCAAGTCCGACGCATGGACGCCGAAGACGATGGGATGTGAGCCGAAAACAAGACCAAGCACGATTCCCGCAATGACGCCTCCAAGCACACGAACATAGAGCGGAATTGTTTGTGTGGGTGGTTGGTTCATGATTTCCTTGGCGGCGCTCATGGCCAAGACTGATCCACTGGATTCGTTCGGACGTCAATTATCGTCGTGGCAGTGCTTATTTTACGCTACCATTTGCGTCTCTTGGTTGATGATCAGGGCTAGGTGGCTGGTGTCAAACGTCGCGAGCGCCCGAAAGCTAGGGCGACGGAGCGAGGAATCCTCCTGGATTTCGAGCGATGTCGACCGACGATTTCGGGTGCGCAGCAGTTTGACACCAGTCACCTAGGCATGTTCGGCGACGAATGAGAGGGTGAACGGGGATGAGTACGGACAGCTCGCGGCAAGTCAAAGTGCGTTCGGGCGAACCGAGCAAAACGAACGATGGTTCGTTGACGCAAAACCTAGCAAGCAAGGGCCATGTCGCAGTGCCGATTGCGTTTCAACCGACGATGCCTCCAGAAGACGTGCGTATGCCGGCAATGGCGCCCCAGCCTGGATCCGGGCGTCCCAACATTGCGCGTTTGCCCGTTGTCGAAAAAGAAGTCTACCGAATCGAAGGGGAAGTGGCGCAAGGGGGAATTGGGCGCGTGCTTTCGGCGCATGACGAACGGCTCGATCGGCGTGTTGCGGTCAAGGTTTTGCTCGAAGACAGTGGAGCCTATGAAGATCGATTCGTTCGCGAAGCGCTGGTGACTGCGCGGTTGCAACATCCGTCGATTGTCCCTGTGTACGAAGCAGGGCGGTGGCCATCGGGCGAACCATTTTATGCAATGAAACTCGTTTCGGGCAAACCGCTGCTCGAAATTATCGAACAATCCCACTCGCTGGATGAACGTTTACCTTTACTCACGCGGGTCTTGGCCGTGGCCGATGCGGTTGCGTATGCACATGAGCGGCGCATCATTCATAGGGATCTCAAGCCCGCGAACATCATGGTTGGTGCGCATGGTGAAACGGTTCTCATTGATTGGGGTTTGGCCAAGGATCTCAATGAAACGAATGTGCCGAGCGCGGCGGAATTGGCGATGGAAACCAATGCTCCCGTGCCCGAGAACAATGCCCTCACCATGATTGGCAGCGTCATGGGGACACCTTCGTATATGCCGCCCGAACAAGCTGCGGGGGATGCCGTCGACGAGCGAGCGGACGTTTATGCCTTGGGCGCCATTCTTTATCATGTTTTATCGGGGAAACAGCCATATGATGGCTTCAGTGGACTGCAAACGATCATGCGGGTCTTGGAATCTGCTCCGCAATCGCTCGAAGTGCTGCAATCAGGAATTCCACGCGATTTGTTGACGATTATCGACAAAGCCATGCATCGAGACCGCTCGGTGCGTTATCCAACCGCGAAAGAGTTTGCCGAAGACTTGCGCCGCTTTCTCACCGGCCAACTCGTGGGCGCCCATCATTATTCATCACGCGAACGAGCCATTCGATTCCTGCGCAAACATCGCACGGCGTTTGGCGTCGCGGCGTTTGCGCTCATGTTGATGGCAATGAATGGTGCACTTTTCGTTTCTCGGATCGTCAAAGAACGTGATCGTGCGGAAAGCGAACGACACCGCGCCGAGGTTGCTCGGGAACAATCGATTGTCGCCGAAGAACAGGCCACGGCGCGTGCGGATGAATTGACCCTCGTCGAAGCTCGCTCAGCCGTCGAGCGTGATCCGAATGCGGCATTGGCGTGGCTCAAAGTGTTGTCGCCGTCGTTTCGTAAATGGAATGTTGCCCGCGTCATTGCGGCGGATGCTTGGTCGCGTGGAACATCAAGGACCTTTCGTGATCACTCGGTAGTGCTCAACTCCATTGTGCTTTCACGAGACGAATCGTTGCTTCTCTCGGCCAGCGATGACCGCACTGCGCGACTTACCGACATTGCAACGGGCACGTCCCGAGCATTCGAAGGGCATACCGACGAGGTGTGGTCGGCAAGTTTTTCTTCGGATGGCCAACGCGTCGTCACTGGCGGCAAAGACCGCACGATTCGAATCTGGGATATCGCAACGGCAAAACCCATCACCACACTACATGGGCATACGGGACCTGTCATTAGCACGATTTTTTCAAAGGACGACAACTTCTTGTTTAGCCAAAGCGACGATTGCACCTTGCGTATGTGGGATCTCGCCACGGGCAAGGATCGAATTCTCGCTTCCGGGTGGAAAATTTCATTAAAATCAGTTATGGCGCCAGACGAGAAACATTTCGTGACGGGGGGCGGCGATGGATCAGTGTGGTATGTTGCCGTAGACAATGCCGAGCCCAAACGATTGACGTCGCTTTCCGTAAATCCAAACGTGGTCCAGGTGTGGGGACGCTTTCCTATGGGTTTTTCTGCGGATGGGCGTTACATCATCGTTGGGGGAATGGACGCCAACGTGCGCGTTTGGGATATCGAAGCCGAAAAATTGCGCGTTCTAGAAGGACAAACATCACCCATTGTCAGGGTCGCATTTTCGCCGGACGCTCATTTCGTTTCCGCGGCATCGGTCGATGGTTCGTTACGCTTATGGGACCTCGATGCCGGAACCTCCCGTGCCTTGCCGTCGTTTGATGCCAATGTCCGTTCGCTGAGTTTTTCGCCTGATGGGAGTAAATTGGCCGCCGGCGGTTACGACAATTCCGTACGCATGATTGAGTTGTCCACGGGAAGGCGCCGTCGTTTCGTCGGAATGCAGGGTGGGGTGTCTGAATCGTTTTTTTTCAAAGACGGCAACCGTTTGATCGCGTCGAGCGGTGACGGAGCCGTGCGTATCTTTCGCATTAATCAAGAATCAGGACGTTTGCTCGGCCGTCACCAAGAATCCGCACGCACGGTCGATATTTCTCCGCAAGCAGATTGGGTCGTGACTGCCGGACAGGACGGATTGGTCCAGCTCTGGCCAGTTCGTGACAACGATGCAGCCATTTCGTTGGTTGGTCATGTGGGGCCCGTGCAGACGGCTAAATTTTCTCCCAATGGGGCAGTCATCGCGTCCAGTGGAACCGACGGAACTGTTCGTCTGTGGGATCGTTTCGGGCATCAGATACGCGGGATTTCTATCGGAGGTTTCATTCCAGCTCTTGCGTTTTCACCGGATGGCATGACTGTAGCCATTGGCAATTCCAATGGATTGGTTCGTCTTTGGAATGTCGATTCCGGCGAGCTCCGCGAGCTGGGTCAACATACGGCTCCTGTTCTCTATGTCGCGTTTTCGCCCGACGGAAAAAAAATCGGCAGTGCCAGCAATGATCGCACGGCAAAAATTTGGGATCTGACGTCGAGCAACGTGAGCGAATTCCGGGGCCACGAAGATGCTGTGAATTGGATCGAGTTTGCTCCGGATGGAGCAACCGTCGCGACGGGGAGCCTCGATCATCGATTGCGTATATGGGATCCGGGGGCGTCCGAGCCTCGAGCATACGATGCCAGTGGCATGAAAGTGGCGGGTTTGTCCTTCTTACCTGGGGGCAAAGCGTTGCTGAGTCATAGTGCAGACGACGCGGTGCGTTTGTGGGATGTCCAATCTGGTAAAACCTTGCGTATTTTTCGAGGACATCGTGGATTGATTACGTCGCTCGCATTGGCGCAAAACGGTGCGGTCTTTGCCACGGGCAGTGATGATCGTACAGTACGACTCTACGATATCGAAACGGGCGAAAGTCGCGTCATGGGCATGCACGAAGCGCCTGTGCGGGCCGTAGGAATCGAACCCAATGGTTTATGGGTGGTAAGTGCGGGCGATGATGGAGCCGTGCGCCTTTGGTCGGACGACCTTCCGCGCGACCCGGAAGCGTTACGCGCGTGGATTGCTTCGTCCGTGACTGACGTCATCGATGTGGATACTCTTGGGCAAGGCAGTGTGCCGCTACCGTGACGGGCGCGATTGGTTTTTCCTAGCATTCTGAGATAAGGGCGAGGGTTGCACGAGTACGCGTAGCGCGTCTTTCTCGGCTCTTCAGTCGTCCGAGCCGGTGTTGCTGCGTGCCGAAAAGATCGTTTCGGGTATCCGATCAGGCGTTTTTGGGTCAGAAAACGGTGTTGCAGACATCAACAATCTCGATTTTTGGAGCAAGATCGGCAAATCGGCACGGAACTTGCCCAAGTGATGGGGAGTTTGCGTGTGATGGTGGGGTACGACCGGGCGTTTACCGTCGGTGACCGCGGAGAAGAATGGAATGAATACGCTCTGCGAACAGATCCTCCTCTTTCCAGAACGCGCAGAGAACCTGGGTCAATTCGAGACATACGCTGTGGACTTGGAGCACTGGAAGCCTCTTTCGAGCGTTTTCCGCCAGGCATTCCAAAGCGTTTACGAGCGTCGTGCGAGTGCCGTGCTTCTCGTCCACGGCGCTCAAGGAACGGGCAAGACATTGTTCAGCCGCCGACCGCTTGCGGATTTCGAGAAAGCGATGTCTGCCCATGGGAACTTCGACCCCGACAAACAGAATCTTTGGCATGTCTTGGTGGGTGAGAACGCACCGACCCGCACCACGATTGAAAAAGCAACGACGGGATCCGTTCTTCGGCGCATCGAGGCTCGAACGGGTTGGCTCGAGGAGCAGCGGCAATTTGCCAAGAACAATCAGCAACGCGTGAAGATTTTCGTGATGGATGACGCCCACAAGGATGTCTACATGCGCGAATGGGCGGGGCTTTCGCAAGCAGAATACTTGAATTTCAAAGAACGTAAAGCGGACACGGTGACGCTGGGATCGGTGGCCGAGAAAATTGTGGAAGATTGTCGAGGTGACTTTGTCGGCTCTATTTTTCTGTTGCTGTCCAATGATGCGGCTCGCATGCAAGCGTTGAAGGAGCATATCGATCGATCCCACAAGGGACTTGGGGTCGTACTCGAATTACCGCTTCCGGGCGCGGGGACCAAAGAGCAGATCATTCGGAAGAATACGAATCTCTTGAATCGCATGAGTTACTGGTATTGTCTCGACTCCAGTGGCAAAGGGCAGCAGAAAGAGGCGCACAAGGTGCTCACGGACGTTGCGACGGGATTCACGGAGTGTTTTCAAGCGATCGATCGGGGCCGCAAGACATCGGAGAACGGTTGCTCGACATCATCCGTTTCAAACCGTCGATTGCCAATCCGGAAGAGGTAAAAAAGCACGGTCAAGCCGTAGCGAAACTAGACGACGAGATCGCCGCAAGTAGCTCGGATGCGCT
>JANORL010001250.1:0-1912 GCA_031415295.1 Polyangiaceae bacterium
CGCATCGTCGGCAAACGTCAACATGCCCATATAATAAAACAGCGACGCCAACTGGGGGCGGCCCAAATGAAACCGCGTTCCAAACTGTTCCACGAGTTCCGCCGTTATCGATTCATTCGTCAGGATCTCTTCGAGCAGCTCACGCGTGTCGGAATCATGTTCGCTGGTCGATTTGGCAATCTGGTACAGGCGCCCGTAATCGGTGCGCACGTTCAAGTCGAGCATTTTTCGCGGATAGCGGCCTGTAGCCAGGATCTCGCTCATAAAGTACAAGACGAGCGTCGAATTGTACATTTTTTCGGATGCGCCCAGGGAAAACCGATACCCATCGTAATACTCTTCGAGCGTCTCGAGCAGCACAGCACGGTCCGCAATCCGCGGATCATGGGCAAGTGCGGGCTTGTCGCGCAAAAGAATGTCCACGGCGCGTTCGACATCGACGCGCGTGAACCCAGCCATGGCATTAAAGTCATCCCACTGGGAAATGTGTTTGATGATGTTGAAGCCGCTCGACAAGTCGTCCAGCATGATGGGAGAAACGCCCGTGATGAATGTCCGGGCAATGGTGCTCGTCGCCGTGAATGCTTTTAATGCGGCATAAAAGCTGCGCACGAAGCCCGTCGCCCTGACGAGCTCCTTGTACACGTCGTCTTTGCCGTCGGAAAGCAATCGATTGCCAAAGTGATCGTATTCGTCGATGAGCAGATACATCTGCTGATTGGCGTCCTCCAGTATCGTAAGCACGCCCGTCATGAGGGCAGCGGTGTCGTCGCTCTTCGACATGAGCACGTCCTTGAAGAACGACAAGGCTGGCACCAACTTGGCATACCGCGTGATGAACGATTGGACGGCCGCCTTGACCTGATAGGCAAAACTCGTGCAAATCTGCTCGTTGGTGCCCGTCGTGTCGACGGGTGAAAAGTCGAGCTTGAGGACGAGGTACTTGTGTCTGTTGGGTGTCGGATTCTGGTGAATCCATAAGCCACCGAAAAGTTCGTCGAATTGGTCCGCCCTGCTGATGTCGTAATAGTTCAACAGTGTGCTGAGCAGGGTCGACTTGCCAAATCGGCGTGGACGCAAAAAGATGAGGTGGTTCTCGTTCGTGTTCTCGATGTGCGGGAGAAACGGCGTCTTGTCGACGTAGAAGTAACCGCGTTTGCGGATATCGGCAAAATCACAGTTGGCGTAGGGGATTTTCATGGCTCGGCGTGCTCGCGGGGCGACGGTAGCATGGCGCAACGACAAACGCGAGCAGATCGAGCGGGAAGTGGCCGAAGGTCAACACCTGCGCGGGGACTTCTCCCGAGGGCCACGGGCCAGCCAGTCTTGCCCGAAGGTACACATCGCAGGCCAGACGCGGCGTATGACGATGCCCTGGCAGCTCGAAAAGCGGCGGAAGAACACGGCGATCAGGGGTTTGTCGTAACTGCGGCGTTATGGGAGGCGCTGTTTTTTGGCTCAGGAAGGTCGCGCGACGAAAGAGACTTTGATGCAGGCGATGTCGGACGTCGAGCGTGCGGGCATTACGCAACGTGCGCTCACGAAAGAGTTATTGAATCGAGCTGCGGCGTGGCTTGGATGGGGCACTCGAGCCACGCCGCGAGCAGTCTCATTTCGGGTCGCCATCTTTGGTGCTTTTGATATCGGGCATGACGATGCTCGAATTCGTTAGGCAGTCTTCGTCGATCTCCTCGCTGGAGGAAAACCCGTTGTCATCGTTCTCGTCCACGCAGTAGTCAGAACTCTCCACGAGACAACCGGATGTTGCAATCGAAGCGATAAGCGAAAGAGTGATGAACAAAGCGCGTAGCGGAGCATATGAATTCACGACGTGTACCTCATTGCGAGAAATCGCGCAGGTCGAATCGCCTGCTGGAACCTCACTAAGCACCGCCCATGCCAAACGAATTTG
>JANORL010001251.1:0-4738 GCA_031415295.1 Polyangiaceae bacterium
CGTTCGACTTCCGCAAGACTTCGATGCGTGGTTTGTCTTGGTAACAGATCGCAAACACTCCGAGCACTTTCAAGATATCACCGATGCTGGCATTGCCCTCACGTCTGTCTTGTCAAACCCCGATATTCGTGAATTGTCGCGATCGGTTCAATTCAATTTTAATCCAAATATCTTGGAGCTACCCGCGCCTCCACCGGCACACGTCGAACCTGAAAGTCTTCGATTCACTGCTCTTTTTACCATCATTGCATCCGTGTCCGTCGCTTTGGCTATCGTGGTTCTCCTGCATTGGAGCAATACGCATGAGCCTTCCGCCCCACGTCCGCTCCCGAACTCCTCCGACACCTCACTCCCCAATCACCGATGACCTCACGAAGAATTGAAACAAATCGTATGATGAAGAGGAATCGTGATGGTAAAATATTTTTTTACTGTCGGTGCCGTGCCAAACCCGATGCACCGAATCCCCTTCGCATATGGGAAGCTCCCCTCATGGGTCCCGGTTGTCGCTCATTCGTTAATCGTTCACAGCACCGAACCCTTCATTGCCTTCGCAATCGAAAACCGCTCGGCATCCCCCACACACCACGATCCCGCCCCATGGCTAAAACGCCTCAGAAGTTCGGGAGTTTCTCGCAAAATACGTAATGCCTCCGCCTGGGGCAACGCTCTTTTTACGAGTCCACGATATTTCGTCGATTGAATCTGCCACGCTTCTCGATCCATTGTGACGCTCGGATCCGGACATGGAACCTGCTGTCCGAGCAACAACATCATCAAACCGCTGTATCCAAAAGCGGGATCCCCAACTTCAAAACGATCGCCTCGATGCCCAAGCCACGGACCTTCACGTTCGAATCGCTCGAGCAAATGTTGAAAGCCGCTGACATCGACATCGGCGCGAGCGGCTCGCCAAAACGGAGTATCGAGACGTCGATTAAATTTGTAATGCACGCCCAAAAACCACCGCAAATAGTCCCAATGTGCTCCCACAGCTTCGTTGGTTCGCTGACGAAATGAACCATCATCGGCTGGATTTTGCATCGCTTTGATTCCCTCGAGCAAATACGCCACTTCGATGATCACCATATGTAATGCCGTCGATTCCAGCGGTTCGACGAATCCATATGCATTCCCCACGGCGACGGTATTCCCCATCCAGAAGTCACGATGTCGTCCCGATCGAAATCGCACGATCCAAGGCTCTCCCATTCCTGGGTTTTTCGCGCGCATTTCAGCTGTCGCCGCATCGATGTCAATGAACGCGGACGAAAACACGTACCCGCGATGATCCTCACCCTCGACCGGAATACGCCAACACCAACCGCAATCCATCGTTTCCGCCGTCGTATACGGTTCAATAACGCCACGTTGCGCAACCGTCGCGACAATCGCCGTATCGCAAAAAAGAGTCGATGCATAACTCTGGAACGGTGACCCAAATGTCTTCTCCAAAAGAAATGAACGAAACCCAGTCGCGTCCACATACAAGTCAAAACGTAACTCGGTACCGTCATTCGAACGCACCGATTCAATGCATCCATCGGCATTTACCACAATATGTTCGATGTTCGTGTCCACGTGCCGAATACCCGCACGCTGCGCGGCTTTGGCCAAAAATGCGACGAATGGCGCGTTATCCAAGTGATACGCGAACTTCAAACTAGGTAACAGTGAGTGCAGTTCGTTTTCAGGACTACGCAAAATGGGCGCCTTATTTTCGCCCATGAGCAGCGACACGAGGGACTGGCCGCGTAAATCACGATCGAATACGTGCGCTTCCACGGGTTCCGCCACGCCAAACGGATACGTAAAATAGTAATCGCCAGGCAAGCCCCATTCGAATTTGATCCCCATCTTAAACGTGGGTTTGACTTCCTGGAACAGTTCGACAATGTCCAAACCGAGCTGTTGATGCAAAAACGGCGGCATCAATGTCGTTGTCGCTTCCCCTACGCCAATGATCGGAATATTGCTCGATTCGACCAACGTCACGTCGATGTGCGGGAATCGGCGTTTGATAGCCAGCGCCGCGAAATACCCCGCCGTGCCACCACCAATCACACCAATCTGCTGGGTCAAACCATCCCGATGTTCCATATCGACCTCGAACAATTCCCCCGTTTTAAAGTCCTGGCGGCAATTCGGAAATCCACACCGGCACACCGCGTTCACCCAAAAGTCCCGCGAGCGTCCGCGCCTGCGAAACCTGCCACGTTTGCTCACGCGTAGGCGCGTGCCTAAGCGCCGAAAATTCGCGCTCCGCACCCATGACCCCACGAAGAACGTCGATACTTACCGAATCCACCGTTTCGGCCAACGCATCCGCCAAATGATCCAAGGATCCATCAAAAATGGGCTGCACAATCGCCATCGTGGAAATGCCTGCTTTACGAAGTGTACGCAAAATCTCGAGTCGCTCGGGAACAGAAGCCGCTCGGGGCTCGAAATGCGCACGCACTTCGTCGTCTATCGTCGGCAAAGAGACTCCGACAAACACCCGCGGCAGTGACGTTATCAAGTCGAGGTCATCGAGAATCAATTTCGACCGCGTGAGCAGAAGCGTCGGCCATATTCCTGCCGCAGAACGAATGGTCTCGAGACACCGACGCGTCAATCGCTCGCGACGCTCGATGGCTTGATACGGGTCACTCACGACAGGGCAAAACTTGATAGGGAGAATGGGCAAACGATCAAGTTCGTCGGCCAAAACCTCGGGGGCATTACGACGTACGTCAACATAAGATCCCCAGGGCACCGCCGGCAATCCGAGCACCGCCCGCATAGGATCGACTTTCGACGATGCATAACAAAATCGGCAACCAATGCTGCAACCAACATAAGGACTCAATGTATAAAACGATTGGTCCGTGTGACCCGCTCGTTCGAGAACACCGTCGACCTTCACGTGACGAATACGCGCGCCATCATCGTCGCCACGTTCTTCTTCCGCGCCCTGGAAAACACGCGCTTCATTCACCTTCGCTCGAGCCGCCACGCGGCGACACAATTCGAGGCCCAAATGTGGATCGATCGCCCGTCGATCCCCCTCGGTGCGATAACCAAATGCCAGCCGCTCGCTACGCGCAGCAAAAACGGGCGCGTATTCGATTGGCGCGACGTCGACCCACAATAGACCATCGTCCAATTCGAAACGAAGACGCATGCCGAGTTCCGTAGATGCCCCCGCAAAACGTACGCCAGGTAAAACTTCCTGGTTCAAAAGCCAAGGGTCGAGCAAGGCGACGAGGTTCGAACGAATATCCATGACGGTATCGCCACCCAACGTTACCTCAAACTGTCCCCAGAAGACAACGTCGGGAACATCGTTGGCGAGATGGGTTTCAGATCGCCGAACCATCGGCTAAACTGCACCGCGCCATGAGTTGCTTTACGTCGTTGCCCAGGTTTGTCCCCGTGTTTGCGTGGCTCACCATCGCCGGATGTGGTTCGGCAGCAGGTCCGCCTCCACCACTTCACTCCCAGGACAAACCACCGCAAAAAGCGACAGCCTCGCCTGAAGTTACGCCACCGTCACGTCCAGTCGAAATCACACTGCTCTACACGACCGACGAACATGGGTGGCTCGAGAGTTTACCGCGCGACGGCGTGTTGCGAGGCGGCGTTGCAGCATTATCCGGACAACTCGTCAAGACCGAAGGGCATTGCCCAGGTCCCGCTCCATTTGCGATCAACCAAGACGAATCGTTCATGTCGCCACAATCGGAAAATTGCAAAAATCCGAAAACGTTATTGCTTTCCGGTGGCGACAACTTCACCGGTCCCGCAATGTCGACGTATTTCTTGGGCGAACCGATGGCTGAAGCCATGGGGAGACTTGGATACGCAGCCTCCGCATTCGGAAACCACGAATTCGACTTCGGACGCGCACAATTTCCGAAAAACCGCGACAAGGCCAAACTGCACTACTTGTCCGCAAATGTCCGCATCGATGACCCGAACCTCGCCAAAGAATTGGATGTGCATCCATACAAAATTTTCGAACGTCGCGGCATTCGTATTGGCGTGATTGGTCTTTCTACGGTCGAAACATTAAAAACGGCCTTTGCGGAACGATTCGTCGGGATGACGTTCGAGCCTATCGAAAACGCTTTGGATCGTACAGTTCCGAGCGTATGGGCAGCAGGAGCCGACGTCGTCGTGGCGATTGGACACGAATGTCCGGACATTCTCGCTCCTACCGTTGCAAAACACCCTGAATGGCGCCTGTCGTTTGTCGGAGGAGGTCATTGCCACAAAAAAATGCACGAACATGCGGGCGACGTTTCCGTGATGAGTCCCGACTGGCGTATTCATCAATATGCGCGAATCACGCTACAAGTCGACCGGTCTTTGCCTGCAAAATCACGCGTGGTTTCAGTGAAGCCCGATTTCGTGGATGTCGTGGCGTCGCCCAATGTCTACGCCGATCCAGTCCTCACGGAACTCGTGAAAGTTTGGAAGGAAAAAGTAGACAAATCGCTTGGTACAACGATTGGACATAGCAAAGGGGGCATTGGCCCCGAAGCATTCGTGGGGCAAATGGTGGCGAATGCGTGGCTTGCTGAGGTGGGAGGCGACGTGGCTATCGCGAACAAAGGTGGCATTCGTCAAACGATTCCCGCGGGTCCCATTACTTATGCGACGATTTGGGGCGTTTTGCCGTTCGACAATCGCCTGATGAAGCTGTCCGTATCCGGCGAGGACCTAACGAAGGAATTGGAAAACTCTAAATTCC
>JANORL010001252.1:0-12323 GCA_031415295.1 Polyangiaceae bacterium
GCTGGAAGCTCGATGCACAAAGTTGAGGTTTGACCGAATCGGTACCCAACATGCAGGTGTAGATGGGACAATCACCCTCGGCGTCGAGCTTGCTCACATCGAGGAAGTAAGGGTCACCAAGAAGAGCGCTGCGCGCAACGATGATCCAGGTTTTTCGCCACTGGGTGATTTCGCCCGTGCTTTTGCCGCCAAGCGATTGCTCGGTTGGAATGGTTTGGCACGAGAAAAGACGTACGCGCTCGACGGGGGTCACTGTTTCGACATCCGTCGGGTCGGCAGCCAGGAGAAATGAGCGGTAACGCGCTGGAATCTTGAACGTCTTCCGCATTTCTTCGACCGACGCAGGGACGGCTTTGTCAAAACGAACGGGAAGACCGCGTTTGACAAAGATTTCCTTGAGCGCTGCGACAGACTCAGCGAGGTCGCTATCCACCGAAACTATCCTCCCTCTTGCGCACGTGTGAAGGCCTGATCAAGTGGGCCCCCAGGGACGTCCTGCGCTGCACACTCATGCGCCGGGAACCACCGGCGCGCGTAGGTTTACCCCGCACCGGGCGAGGTAGTGTAACAGAAAAACGATGGTCGACACTGCCTACGCTGAAAGCCGCTTTCAAGCCACCGAGATTCGCCATCATTACGGGCCGAAAGTTCATCTGCTGGACGATCCGTTCGCGTGGACGCTGCTTACCCGAGTCTGTTCGCCGGAAACCGGACAGCCAGACATGGGGCGACTGGTGCGCAAGCTCTACGAGATGCTTGCTCACGTCGTACTTGCAACAGAATTTCCTCGAAGTCGTGTGGATGTTCCAACGCGAATGGCGACGGCGCATCCTGAAGCCGTCTACCGCGGATTGGCGCTTTCTCGCACGACCAAAGCCGTAACCGTCGGTATCGCTCGCGCTGGCACCATGCCGTCGCAGGCCGTCTACGACTTGATGAACGAAGTGCTCGATCCAAACCTCGTACGACAAGATCACCTCTTCATGAGTCGACAAACGAACGAGCAAGGAACGGTCACCGGAGCAACGTGGCACGATGCAAAAATTGGACGAGATGTCGGTGATCGCATCGTGCTTTTTCCCGATCCGATGGGCGCGACAGGCTCATCGATCGTGAGTGCCGTTTCGTACTACAAAAATTCGCTCGAAGGCACCCCGGCGAAACTCATCGCTCTTCATCTCATGATCACGCCGGAATACATCCAACGCGTGACCAAGGATCATCCCGACCTCGAAATCTACGCGTACCGCATTGATCGTGGCCTTTCCACGCCTGCCGCGTTGCGCACCGAAGCGGGCACTCTTCCCGCGGAAGAAAGGGGTCTGAACGATCATCAGTACATCGTGCCAGGCGCTGGCGGCGTTGGAGAAATCCTCAACAACGCCTGGGTTTGACCTGTACGAACTCACGTGATCGGCAGCGAAATACGAAACGTCGATCCACGCCCCACATCACTCTCACACCAGATACGCCCGCCGTGACTCTCGACGATGTTGCGGACGATCGCGAGCCCAAGGCCCGTGCTGCGCTCGCCTCCAGTCGAACGAGCGCTCGTCTTCTGAAACGGCCGAAACAACATCTCAACTTCGCTGCCCGGAATCCCTACACCTTGATCAACGATCGAGATGATCACGCAGTCTCCTGCACATTCGAGACGAGCATCGATACGGGTGTCGGGATGCGAAAACTTGATCGCGTTCGACAAGAGGTTGTGCAGCACTTGCTCGAACTTGCGACTGTCGATCACGAGCGGTTCGAGTTGACAGGATTGCTCGAAGACAATCGCGATCCTCTTTTTGTCGGCGAGTACAAGGTTTGTCGTGACCGTCTTTCGCACCAACGCCGCAAGGTCGGTGCGTTGCAAATCGAGTCGGATGGCTCCTGACTGAATCATCGAAAAATCAAGCAAATCGTTGATCAAGCTCAACATGAATTCGATGGAAGAACTCACCGATCCCAAGACGTCCGTTTGGTTGTCAGTGACGGGTCCCGCGTCCCCCGACAACATGAGTTCGGTGTAGCCAAGAATGACGCTGAGCGGGTTGCGCAAATCGTGTGCCGCGATTCCTAGAAACCGATTCTTTTCGTCATTTGCACGAGCTAGCTCGGCGTTCTTGACGCGTAGTGCACTCGTCGCTTCTTCGAGCTCGGTCCGAATCCGGTGCCGTTCGATCGCGTAACGTATCGTGCGCACGAGCAAAGGTTTGTCGAACTGACCCTTGAACAAATAATCTTCCGCACCGCAACTAAGGGCTTCGATCGCCAATCGTTCATCGGCGTTGGCCGTAAGAACCACGACGGGAACACGCGGCATCGACACGAGCAATGTGCGAAGGCCGTCGATGCCCGTCGAGTCAGGAAGCATCAAGTCGAATGCAATGACATCCACGGGTGTGCGAGAGACAAACTCGATCGCTTCCGCACGGCACGATACGACATCGACGCGAAACCCATCGGACTCGAGGAGCAAGCGCAACTGACGAGCCTGTGTCGCGCTGTCTTCGACGATCAATACGCGATGATGTTGCAGGAAAGGTTTGTCCTCCAACGTTCACCCCCTTTCGATCCTACTTTACGACTCAGGCGCCCCCGCTGCGACGCTTCGCATCGAGATCAGAGCCGGTGACGTCTACAAATCCCCAGTCGCTACGCTCCCACGGTTACGCGACCATGGCGATACGTCGATCGCTCCACGTACAAAAATCAGACGTACTATGACGTGATGCAACGACTCTGGTGCGACGCGCCATTCCGAGTCGCGTGTACGCAGCAACAAGCATCAACGCTAGTCGATGCAACTTGTAGCCGTTTCATGAGGGCGAACGCGAGGTACCCACAGATCGCGCCAAGGCGGACATTTTCCGACCTAGGCACAAAGGTTGATGTCGACGTTGTCTGGCATTGCGTGTCATATTCACCCGCGTTTGCCTCGACGCAGTGTTCGAGGCCGAGGGAGGTAGCTGATGAATTGGAAGATCGTTGCGACATTGATGATTGGTGCAGTGCTCGTCACGGCGTGTGCATCGCAGCAAGCGGAGCCTGCGTCGCCGAGTCCAGCGGAGCCGGCTGCGACCACCCCCACGGCAACAACGACAGCGCCTATACAACCTGTAAACGAAGAAGCGAAACAACCGGCGAAGCCTGCGGACACAAACGACGCGGTCATGCACGAGAAAAAACCGCAATAATCCTCGATGCGGGATTCATCAGGGAGGCAGTTCCGCAAAGCGGAGCCACGCTTCCGCTTTCTCGATGATTGCCTTTGTGAATCCACCGCGTACGTTCCCGGCAACCGTCACTTCGGCGAGAGCACGGCGCACGTCGTCTTCAGCGGCTGTACCCTGATGCGCACGTTGCACGGCAATCCACAGCTTGGCAGTGCTCAAGAGACGCTTTTCATTGTGGGCTTCTGCTACCTCGATGGCACAGTGCGCCGTTTCCATGGCTTCATCAAAATAAGCAAGAGCGGAGAGAATCTCGGCGCGCCGCAACAACGATAACGCCTGCAGGCGATCGCCTCGTTGCCGCTGGATACGAAGTGCCTCATCGACACTTACGAGTGCCGCTTCGAACTCACCGAGCCGTAGTAGCGCTTCTGCGCGTAGTGAACATGATGAGGCGGCAATGGCCAAATCGCCACATGCAGCCGCCAGACGGGTCACTTGCGCCGCGGTCTCCGCCGCTTCCCGTGCCTGTCCGTCGCGCAACAAGGACACAGTCAAGTTTTGTAAGAATAGGACCCGATCTCCCTGCATTCCCCGAGCTTGAGCGACACCGACGAGTCGGCGTAATCGTTCGATTGCTCCTTTGACGTTGCCAATTTCCGCCTCGAGGACCGCCAAATCACCTTCTGTATTGATTTTTTGCCAAATGGATGACGTTTCATTGGCAATGGCCAGCGATCGTTCAAGATCCACGACGGCTCCATGGAGATCTGGCGGACTAGCTTCGTGTCGCAAATCAAATCGCAAATGGCGCGCTGAATACTCGAGAGCAGGACCAATTTTTTCAGCCAATTCTATGGCCTCACCCACCATCGGAATGGCTTTCGGCCCACGATCGAGACCCGCCACAGCCAAACGAGCTTCGCACCGAATCGCTGGACTGCCATATTTGTCCGCATCGGCTACGAGGTCGTCATCCCGAACCGTCGTTTCTTGAAGCCCGCGGGCGACTCGCAATCGTAAAATACGCAACTCGAGTGCAGATTCCAAAAACACGCATTCTTCCAGGATTTCGAGTCTCCCGCGAGCGTCCTTGAAATGCCGCCCCTCAATCAAAAAGCGCACAATCGACAATTCCAGCCGAACGCGATCGCGAAGGTTCTCCGTAAGGGAAACGAGGCGATCGCCGAACCCCATGGCCTCCATGAAAAGACCCGATGCCACGGCCTCCTGCATGGCACGATCATACCAACGTCGCGCCTGATCCGTTACGCCAAGTTTGTCGTAACCATACGCCAAAAAGGTCGCATCCGAATCCGCGCCGGGTTTTGCCGCCATGATATCGAGCAAAGATCGATATACTTCGACAAACCAACGCCGACTGCGCACGAGATTGAGTACCGCTTGCCGCAACATTTCCTGTGGAAAATCGTATTCGAGCGAAGGTAGCGCGACCGTCAAGAGTCCCGCTTCCAAAAGGCCTTCGAGCGCCGGACCAAGGTCCGTAGAGTGAAGCACGGCCGCGAGCATGGCTGCCTCAATGCCCCCTCCATACAGCGCGACGACCGCCAAAATGCGCAATGCAAGTCGCACCGTTGCCCCGCCCGCTTCGAATTGCCGAGACAACTTCGCCTGCACGAGCGAAGCCACTCCAGGCAGTCCCTCTTCCAAAACGTGGTCGTCCGTGGGCACGAAGTGTTCGTCTCGAAATACGATCGCCCCCGTCGCGCGCCAAGCCCAAATGCCTTGTACCAAGAAAAATGGTATTCCTTCGGAACCACGCAAAACCGCGAGTTCCAACGATGGCGACAAGGGCGCCACTGCCCGCGCTACCTTTAATGCATCGTCGGCACCCAACGGCAACAAGGGAACATGTCGAATCGCTGAATGGGTGAGCGTTCCGAGATGCACCAAAAGCGCTCGTAATGCCGCCGATGGTGTCGGCTCATGACGTACCGCCGTGAGCAGCAAAAGACGCGCGCCCGCTTCCGAAGCCGCTTTGTTGAAAAGTCGGCGCACGAGTTCGAGTGTATACGGATCGGCCCATTGCAAATCGTCAATCACCAGGACGAGCGGCGCATCTACGGCAGCCTCGAGCAATGCAGCTTCGACGACTTCGAGTTCGCTGCCCGGAGCCCGCGCTTCGCGCAACATTTCGTGCAATAACGCGGTCGAAAGGGCCCTACGTATACCAACGACAGCATCCGATTCTTGAGTGGAAAGCGACATTGCTGCACGCACGAGCGGCTGAAGCAAACTTTGTCGTTCGGGACGACAAACAGCCCGTAAGACTCGCGATGGCGCAATGCCCGCCTTTTGAACAATGGCGTCCAAAAGACGCGTGCGTCCAACACCAAGCGGACCTCGAAACATAACGACTTGTACATGTCCGCGCCGTGCTTGTTCGAGTGCCTCCATAGCAACAGCAACGGCATCATCACGCCCCACGAGTGCTGGGTGAGCGACGAGTTCCGGGCCGGAATCCACAAGATTAGTAATACGTTTGTCGCGCCACTCGCGGTCAAACGTCCCATCGTCCGAAGTAGCTGGAGCACTTTGGGCCCCGCGTCGTTCCGCTAAAAAACGTTCGAGTTCTCGGGCCACCCAGTCGGCATGTTGCGGACGGGCATGAGGCTCGGGAGCACAAAGTTTTTCGACGAGCTGCACGACATCCGGGCGACAACGTTTATAGAATAGTTGCGAAACAACAGCGGTGGCCACGGGCAATTGCGCAATCGACACAGAAAGCGTCACATCATCGGCGAGCATGGTTGCCGCGTCCGCGACAGTTTCTTCTTCATTGGACAATCGACCCGTCAAGAGCCGCCGTAGCGTGACCCCCAATGCATACAGATCACTGGCCGGAGATGCCAATGCTCCACCTCGTAAACATTCTGGCGCAATGTAGCCCGGAGTGCCCACGATAAACTGTAACGCTTCGAGTTCCATTGCCCGTCGACGTTCGGGGTCCATATTGGCCACAACGCCAAAATCAATAAGTTTGTAACCCAATGCCCCGCATACGATGTTGGCGGGTTTGACGTCGCGATGTACGAGACCTGCGGCATGCACGGCTGAAAGCGCCCATGCGACTTGGGCCAATGCTTCGAGCACGTCTTGCTCGTCCAAATTGCCGAGCCGGTTCAGACGTTCATCGAGGGATTCGCCGCCGACGTATTCCATGGCGAGGCCAAAAACGTCGCTGGATTTATCGCGAAATACTGACAAAAACCGCACGACGCTTGGATGCTGCACACGACAAAGTGCCCGGGCTTCGGCGAATACAACGTCACGCCAAGCCGATGCTTCTGGCGAAGCGGGGTCGATGCCGTCGGGTAAGAAAAAAACTTTTAACGCAACGTCGCGAAGCTTGTGACCATCGTGAACTTCGGCGGCAAGATAGACGGGAGCAAAACCACCGCGGCCAAGCGGTCGAATGATCTGGTACGGACCGAATGAATCCCCTGAGCGGAACGCCTTGCGCGCGACTTCTTGGCCGTCGGGGAGTGGTTGCATCGTAGTGGGATTTTACGTTTGAGTTTGCTGTGAAACGGTTGGAGTTTGTGGCCCATTATCGTGGAAATTTGGGGCGATCGCTCTCGCTCGCCCCTCTCACGTCAATCGTTCACTTTTTCTTCGCCCTGGGATTATGCACGTCGACCATCGCGCGGTAATCGAGTGTCGGCAAATTACGTTCGGGAAGCGGACGAAGTTCGGGCACCATTTTTTCGAGCGACGCGACCATCAAACCAAGTTCGCTCGTGCTGGTGGTACGCCCTTGCGTCAATTCACGATAGGCATTCACAATATCGGTTATGCCTTGTCCCGAGACATGGCCACGCCGAGAGATATCGAGAAAACTGCGCCCAAGCGCTGCGCCGTCAAAGTTGTGGGCCCCAATGAGGTCCTGAGCGACACGTAAAACGGCACGCCCCGGAATACGCCCGGCTTCATGCAAAACGAAAGCGGCTTGTAAATAATTGTAAAATGGAACCACCCGCGAACCATATTGACGAAAATCCGATGGCGATGATTGTCGGTCGAGGTGAATCAAAATAGTTTCGACGACGGGACCTTTTTCCACAAATCGTGCATAACGCAACGTATCTTGAATGGTGTCGTCATACGCGCGACCCCGACGCATGACGTCCCTGATGTTTTCGTCGGATACGTTTCCTTCGCAAATGTCAGCGTAAAGCGAATACACGAACGCGTCGGCTTCGGCGTCGTCCCCAAGAAGTACTTCGCGAACGATTTCCCCGGTTTCGTCACGTTGTCCGAGCAATTCACAACGCCGTTGCAAAAGCGCCGGAAGTTTGTAACCAAGTTGTCCACGCAATGCGCGAAATCGCAAACGTAGAATATTTTGCAGATTCGGTTTCAACGTGAGCGACGCCCATTTCGCTCCATCCAAACGCAATTTCTGTTCAATCCGCGAACGCAATTGTTCAGGACTTCCGGATAAGATATGCGTTTCCACGCCCGCTCGACCAAGCTCGCGAAGGAGTGCCGCGGCGCCGGGAACCGTGCGTTTTTGATCGGGCCGTTCAATGGCCGTACGCGCCAAATCTCGCAGGGTATCGAAATCCGTACGCAAATAGGTTTTGTCGAGGTCCCAGCGGGCAACGTAACGCCGTCCGACACGCCCGCCGGATCGTCCTGCCAATTCCGCTTCGGTATCTTTCGCCGCAATCACTCGGCCGCCCAATCTCTACGCATCTTCTCGAGCGATGCGACGAGATCGGTAGCCCCGTGCGCCTTCGCATTTTCGAGAGCCTGAGCAAAAAACACGACGGCATCTTTGATGCGATCGCGTTTATGCGCAACATGGGCCAAAACGCCGAGCAGCCACGCACGTTCGACCCCTGCAGGACCGGCTAAATCGAGCGCCTCGCGAAGCACTCCATCCGCATCGGTCAATGCGCCTGACGTGGTCAACACTTCCCCAAGTTTTCGGCTGAAAATAAGGACCGCTTTTTCAGGTTCGTCGAGTTCGCCGCGGAACATTTCACGACGGGCCAAGTCGAGACCCCGACGTAATGCCATCGTGGCCCCTTCCCGGTCACCTCGTTCACTCGCCCGATCGGCCACGTGTTCGAGAAGCATGAGCGCTTCCAGCGAATCTTGGGCATGTTGTGCATGCAGTGCACGAACTTCAATTGGTAGCGGCAATGGATCGCCGTCTCGATCCACAAGGGCTCGGGCGTGCAAGTCTTTGCGTACGGCAACCGGCGTCGTGGCCAGAACAATTTCCCGAATCATGGGATGTGCCGCGCGATAACTTCCCAAGTCCTGACTAATGAGTCCGGCATTTTTGAGTTTCGCGAGCAAAATCGGAATATCTTTGCCGTCTTGCAAAATGCGGCCAATATCGTCGAGACCCGCATCGTCACCAAGTGCAGAGACGGCTTGCAATACACGCCTCGCTTCGAGTGGCAACCGTTCGATACGCAGGGCAATGAGGTCCGCGAGCTGAAGCGGCGGATTTGTTCCCCCTTCGAGCGAAAAGCGTAAAGCTTGATCGACATAGAGGGGCGATAACGTTGTTTCGTCGGTCGCTCCTGCACGAAACGACAATGCGGGCCCGGCTAGGTGCAGGAGCAGCGAAACGGACAAACCTCCCAGACGCAGCGTTGGTCCAATCCATGCAGCATCGAAGTTTGGCGTGTGCGTGGCAATAATCAAAAGCGAATGCATCGGCGGTTCGGCGACGACGTCGGCAATGGCATTACGACTGGCGCCATCGACTGCGTGAAAATCATCGATCGCCAGAATGATCAGGCGCCCCCGATGTCGCTCGTTGGCGCGCATGATGGCCCAGCGTAATGCTTCGGCAGCCGTGAATCGCCGATCTTCCGGTAAAACGACACCCAATGTAGGTTTCGACCATACTTGGGCACTCGATGGCGGCGATGGATGTTCGTTTTTGCCAAACACGGCCATGAGACCCGCACGCGCTTCGGGCGTTACGCCCCGCCAATCGGACACTTCTCCGCCACCCTCTGGCAACCCAGCAAGACGCGTAATGGCCATACGAAGTGCGAAATAACCAACGTCGGCGCCCCAAGGATCTGGCCGCGTTTTGACCACAATATCGCCAGTCGCCGAGTCGGCTCGCAAAAATTCTTCGAGCAGCCTCGACGTGCCCACGCCAGATTCACCGACGACACTAATCGCCGCAAGCGAGTTTTCCATGCCAAACCGTCGGGCATCGAGCCATTCCAAGTCTCGTTCGCGTCCGATGAATCGTAATGGGAATTCCGGCGTCAGGATCACCAGGGGCGACGGAATGCGCGGCGGTTCCAAACCAACCTTTTTCCCCGATGACGACGGCGGAGGGGCAAGCAACTGAGCGACAAGACGTTCGCCACATTCTCCGCAGAACTTTTGCGCGCGGGGAACCATCGTCCCACAAGAGCGGCATTGAATTCCCACTTCGCTCGCGACGACCGACGCGGAAGCAACGTCTGGCTCGGCAAACACCCCACGTAACGCTGCAATGAATTGGTCCGCCGTTTGATGACGTTTGTTGGCGTCTTTTTCGAGCGCCTTCATTGTGACGTTCACGAGCGCTGGAGGAATCCGTCGATTGGGTGCGAGCGTCGTCGGGTTTGGCGGGGGCAAGGTCAAGTGCATCAATACGACTTGCGTCGGCGATTCCGCCTCGAAGGGAAGTCTTCCCGTCAAGAGCTGAAAAAGAAGCACTCCACAGGTATACAGATCACTACGACCATCAATGGGATCACCGCGCCCCTGCTCGGGCGACATGTAATCAGGCGTCCCGCAAACGATACCCGGACTCGTAATGTGCGAACTTGGGACTTCGCGCATTTTCGCCAAACCAAAATCGACGACTTTTACAAAATCTCCAGCCTTACGCATCGGCTCGAGAACAATATTTTCCGGTTTCAAATCCCGATGAATGATGCCTAGTTCGTGCGCTTCGCCCAATCCCGCGAGCACCTGAGCCATGACATCGACGATCCGCTTGAATGGAAGCGGTCCGTCTTCGTAATCCACACGCGCCAAATCGCGCCCGCGCAAATACTCCATCACGAGGTAAAGCTGGTTGTCGCTCTTGCCGAAATCGAAAACACTCACGATGTTCGGGTGGTTGAGTCGACTAGCCGCGCGAGCCTCCGTGATAAAACGAACGGATGCGCTTTCATCCCCTAACAGATAGGGATGAATGATCTTGACCGCGACCGTACGCCCAAGAGCCTTCTGCTCGGCACGGTAGACGCGCCCCATGCCGCCAACTCCGAGCAGGTCGAGGATCACATATCCGCCCGGCAACGTCGTGCCAATCAGCGGATCATCACCTCGTGACACCGCTTCCGAAATGGGAAAACCGCAAACGTGGCAAAACCGATGTACCGGATCACACGAGGTTGCGCATTGAGGGCAGCGAATCTCCGACACGAGGGAACAGTATCATGATCGAGTTCAAATAGGAGCAGTGATGAACATCGGGTCGAAACCAACTAGTCATCGCCGCAAGAACCCAACGCCCCAGTTGAACATTGGGGGCTTCGGGCCGCCTTCGGCGCACTTCGCCCCAAACCCCAGTTGAACATTGGGGGCTTCGGGCCGCCTTCGGCGCACTTCGCCACCAGCAGAACACCCCGCGTTTTTGGATGGCACCGCAACCATCGAGTAGCCTGAGGTTCTATGCCCCACGCGCGCATCCGCCTCGGCCAACTACTCGTCGACGCAAAACTACTCCGTCAATCCGATCTCGACGACATTCTCGCCGTACAACGTTCCGACGGCCGCCGTTTGGGCACGCTCTTGCTGGAACGGGGATTCGTCAACGAGACTCAGCTTACACAAGTTCTTTCGCACCAACTCAGCGTGCCTTGGGTGTCGCTGGTGCACATCGAGTTTTCGCGAAAACTCCTCAATCTCGTTCCGCACCATGTTGCCGATCGCTACTGCATGGTGCCGATCTACGTGCGCCAAATTCGTTCGCAGGGACAAACACTCTACGTGGCGATGGATGATCCTTCGAATGACGAAGGACTTGTCGAGTGCGAGAAACATGCGGGTTTGCCAGTCAAGGCGATGATCGCGCAACCAAGCGACATTCGAAATGCGATCCGTGTTTATTACGGAACCAAAGCAACGCCGTCGATTCTGCCTGCACCTGAAGCTCGTGCCAGCCGCGCTCCGGCCCCGATGCCGTCGAGCGAGAGTCCATCGATCGAAGTGTTGCCGTCGGCTCAAGTGACGTCGTTGTCAACGCCTTCCATCGAGGTGGAATCGTCGAGTATGACTTGGAGCGAACTTGCCTCGTCGTCATCACGGTGGGCGGTGCCCGAATTGGACTTGGTTCTTCCCGACGCACTCGACATGAATGCGCCACCCACGATCGCGGGCGCAGCGTCGCTTGATTTGCCCCCGGAAACGCTACCCGACGCTGGGGCCAGTCACCGTTTCCGAGACGCCGCGACGTCAAACGTACGCGTGCCCGTCGTCAGTGCCAGAGAGATGCCGTCTGCCGCCGAACGACGACGCCAGCTCGAGATGATCGGAGACTCGGGACTCGCGCACCAGGACGAACCTGCACCGTCTTCGCCGATGGCCGAAATCCCACAACCAAAGGGACCTGCTCCACGCATGATCGCCCTGACGTTGCTCGATGGAACGACGATCTCGTTGCCAGCTCCACGCAAGTCGAAATCAGGCACGGAACAATCCGACGATACGACATCGGCACCTGCACAGGACGAACCGCCGCCTTCGACGCTCAACGAACATACGCCTTCGGGTTTGACCGCGCGCGACCTCGTCGCCGCACTCCGAGCCATCTGTCACGGAGCAGATGCCAACGAGATCCTCGGACCGAATGAACGATTGGAAGCCATCGTCGCCGCACTGTTGTCGGTGATGTTGCGCAAAGGGCTCGTCGCCGATTGGGAGTTCGTGGACGAACTGCGCAAGATTTGAGAGTTGAGAGTTGGAGGCGAGTCTTGGCTTGTACGCTCGCTTCGCGCGTGTGGGACACGCGCTGCGCGAGACCAGTCTCGATGGGGGGCTCCGCAGGCGGCTCTTTAAGTCTTTTGGGCAAGCCCAAAAGACGAGCCGACTGCTCTGCCCCCATACCCCCCGAGAGAGACAACCTGGACGCTGGTCATGATTTGTACCCGATCGAGTTGG
>JANORL010001253.1:0-4733 GCA_031415295.1 Polyangiaceae bacterium
ACACGTCGGGCTCGACGGGCGACCCCAAGGGCGTAATGGTGCGTCATGACAATTTGCTCCACAATTCCAAGTTGATTCACGCCGGATTCGAGCATGATGAACATTCGATCGGCGTCGGTTGGCTCCCGATGTTTCACGACATGGGTCTGATTGGTAATGTGCTCCAACCGCTTTATGGTGGATTTCCGTGCACGCTCATGTCTCCGCTCGCATTCTTGCAAAAACCCCTGCGGTGGCTCGAGGCCATTGCACATTTTCGGGCCACGACGAGCGGCGGGCCCAATTTCGCCTATGATTTATGTGTACGCAAGGCAACTCAGGCTCAAATTGAATCGCTCGATTTACGAAGTTGGAACGTGGCATTCTGTGGTGCCGAGCCTATACGCAGCGAGACCCTTGCACAGTTTGCCCAAGTGTTTTCACCGGCCGGTTTCGCGTTCGAGGCATTTTATCCTTGTTATGGCCTAGCGGAGGCCACCTTGCTCGTCACGGGCGCCGGTAAAGCCGTGCTACCTTGCGAAATTTCTGTCGATACCGCTGCGCTCGAACAAGGGCGCGCCGAAGTAAATGTTGGCGCTGCTGCAACGCGCATCTTGGTATCCTCCGGAAAACCTGGGGCCGACATGCGTGTGGAAATTGTCAATCCGGAATCATTTTGTCCGTCTGTATCGGGGCAAGTAGGCGAAATTTGGGTTGCGGGACCGAGTGTAGCTGCCGGATATTGGAATCGCCCAACCGAGACTGAAAACTCGTTCACGGCTCATCTCGCGAATACGCGCGAAGGGCCCTTCTTGCGCACAGGGGATCTTGGGTTTGTCTGGGGCGATGAATTGTTCGTCACGGGCCGACAAAAGAATTTGTTGATTTTTGGCGGCCGCAATTATTACCCGCAAGACATCGAACGTACTGTTGAACAAGCGCACGCGTCGGTGAGGCTGGGTTGCTGCGCTGCGTTTTCCGTCGAGGTAGCCAACGAAGAGCGCCTGGGCATTACTGTTGAAATTGATCCGCGCGGCAATACGGATTCGAACGCGATTATTGCTGATATTCGTCACGCGATTCTCGATGAATTTGGTGTGTACGCGCATGCCGTGGTCCTGCTGGTACCGCGAAGCATTCCTAAAACTTCGAGCGGTAAAATTCAACGCAATGCGTGCCATGATGGATTTCTGGCCGGGACGCTCGACGAAGTGGCCCGTTCGATTGTCGACGCCCCGGACGTGGAAGGACATTCGGCACAACCGAAAACCGAATTGGAAGCATTGCTGGCAAAGGTCTTTGGCGACGTCCTCGGCACTGGCCCCGTGGCAACGAACGACAATGTGTTCTCCCTAGGACTGCATTCGCTGCTCGCGACGCAGGCGGTCGTACGCATTCGCGATGCGCTCGGCATCGACGTTCCTTTGCGTGCGCTGTTCGACGCCCCAACCGCGGCGGATCTAGCGCGCACCATTCAACCATTGATCGGTAAGGGCCGCGGAGAGTCTCTTCCTCCGCTCACAGTCGCGCCGCGAGATCACATATTGCCGATGTCGTTCGCACAAGAACGATTGTGGTTCCTGGACCAACTCGAACCTAACAGCCCATTTTACAATATCCCGGCCACCGTACGCCTTTCGGGGCTCCTCCATGTGTACGCGTTCGAGCGGAGCTTGCAAGAAGTCGTGAATCGTCACGAAGCATTACGGACGACGTTCCCCATCGTTGACGGCAATGCAACCCAGGTCATCGCTACCCATGCGTTATGGTGTTTGCCGGTCATACACGTCGCACCCTCGGACGTGCAGCGATTGGCCGCCGAAGAAGCGCAGAAGCCTTTCGATTTGGCACATGGTCCATTGCTTCGGACGACACTGCTACATTTGTCGGAAACCGAGCACATTCTTTTGCTCACGATGCACCACATTGTCTCCGACGGCTGGTCGATGGGCGTGTTTGCCCGTGAGATTGCGGCGCTCTATAGAGCCTATTCCGAGGGGAAACCGTCGCCATTGCCGGCCCTGCCCATTCAATATCCTGATTACTCGGTGTGGCAACGGCGGTGGCTCTCGGGCTCGGTGCTCGAATCGCAACTCGCGTATTGGAAGAATCTGCTTGCCGGAGCACCTCCGGTATTGGACCTGCCGACCGATCGTCCGCGCCCCGCGGTGCAAACGTATCGAGGCGCCTCGTTGCCGGTCCTCCTTTCGCGTGAATTGTCGGATGCTCTTGGTGCCTTGAGCCGTCGCGAAGGGGTCACGTTATTCATGACGTTGCTCGCAGCGTTCCAAGTGCTTTTGCACCGGTATACGGGGCAGGACGATATCGTCGTGGGTTCGCCCATTGCCAACCGTACGCGAGCAGAGACCGAATCTCTCATCGGTTTTTTCGTCAATACTCTGGTTTTGCGTACGGATCTATCGGGCGAGCCATCGGTGCGCGTTTTGCTTAGGCGGGTACGTGAAATGACGCTTGGTGCGTATGCGCATCAAGATGTTCCATTTGAAAAACTGGTGGAAGAATTGGTGCATGTGCGCGACATGAGCCGTTCGCCGCTGTTTCAAGTGATGTTCGTCCTGCAAAACGCGCCGATGAAAGCGCTTTCCTTGGGCGACGTGAAGCTCGAAATGCTCGACGCTGAGAACACGACAGCCAAGTTTGACTTGACGCTGTCGCTCGAAGAGGTAGAAGAAGGAATTCAGGGGTCACTCGAATACAACACTGACCTTTTCGATACTGCGACGATCGAACGTTTGGCCCAGCATTTCGACGTGCTATTGCACGCCGTCGTGCAAAACCCGGATACCGGCATTGCAACGCTGCCACTCCTGACGGATGCCGAGCGCCACCAATTGCTCGTGGAATGGAACGATACGGCGGCAGCGTCTCCGTCGGACAAATGCATTCACGAATTGTTCGAGGAACAGGTCGAGCGCACGCCCGAAGCCATTGCTGTCGTTTTCGAGGACGAGCAAGTCACCTACGGCGAACTCAATACGCGGGCAAACCAATTGGCGCACGATCTAGTTTCGTTTGGGGTTGGTCCAGAGGTTCTGGTCGGCCTGTGCGTCGAGCGGTCCATTGAAATGGTCGTCGGGTTGATCGGCATTCTCAAGGCAGGGGGGGCGTACGTACCGCTGGATCCATCGTATCCGCCGGAGCGAATTGCGTTCATGATGGCGGACGCGAAACCCAGGGTGGTCCTTACGCAGAAACCCATTGCAAACATGGTTTCGACTGGCAATGCCCCAATTCTTTGTCTCGACGATCAATCGCCGACCCGGGCGAAGCTCCCAGGCTATACGCCCCAAAGCGGCGTCAATCCACAAAATGTGGCCTATGTGATTTATACGTCGGGCTCGACGGGAAAGCCGAAAGGAGTGGCCTTACAACACGCTGGGGGGGCGGCATTCTTATCGTGGGTGACGGGCGAATTCGACAAGGAAACGCTAAGCGGTACCATTGCATCGACGAGCATTAGCTTCGACGTGGCATTTTTCGAGATCTTTGCGCCACTCATCACTGGGGGCGCGACGCTTGTCGTGCGTGATGTTTTGGCGGTGGACACGTTATCGAAAAAGCCAGCACCAACGTTGCTCGTGACGGTACCGTCCGCAGCGCGGATATTGGTTCGCGAAGGAAAACTCCCGCAAACGCTGCGAGCTGCGAATTTAGCAGGCGAAGCGCTCGATCAAGCTACGGCAGATGCAATTTACAATGCGTTGCCGAATATTGATATCGTGCGCGATTTGTATGGCCCCACGGAGGATACGACGTATTCAACGTGTGCACATCGGCGTCTAGGCGAGCCCGCAACGATAGGACGAGCCATTTCGTATGGCAGGGCGTATGTATTAGGTCGTTCGCTCGATGTTTTGCCGAGCGGAATCGCTGGCGAGATTTACCTCGCGGGCCTTGGCTTGGCACGAGGGTACGTCGAACGGCCAGGTCTTACGGCCGAGCGTTTCCTTCCCGATCCGTTTTCGAGCCACCCTGGCGCGCGAATGTACCGTACGGGCGATCTGGCAAGCTGGCGACATGACGGCTACTTGCAATATTGTGGACGCATTGACCACCAAGTCAAGATTCGCGGTTTTCGTATTGAACTCGGCGAAATCGAGGCGACGTTGTTAGCGCACGCAGGCGTGAGTGGTTGCGTCGTGCTCGCCCGCGAAGACGTTCCGGGAGACAAACGCCTCGTCGCGTATGTCGTACTCGCCGACAACAATGCTTCGCCAAACGATTTGCGCGAACACTTGCGCTCGAGGCTTCCAGATTACATGGTTCCATCCGCGTTCGTTTTGCTTGACGCCTTGCCGCTCACACCCAATGGCAAGATCGATCGGAAGTCGCTTCCGGCGCCTAATATACAAACGGCGAACGCGTCGGATTTCGCTGCTCCACGAAATCACGTTGAGGAAGCGCTGGCCAGTGCCTGGGCGACCGTGCTGCGTATTAAAAGCGCCGGCGTGCGCGACAACTTCTTCGAACTCGGTGGCGATTCCATTCTCGCCATCCAAGTCGTCGCCAAAGCGCAGCAGGCTGGCATTGGAATCAACGTGCGCCAACTGTTTCAACATCAAACCATTGAACAGTTGGCGCAAGTTGCCACTGTCGTAAACCACGCCACCACGGAACAAGGACCCGTCTCGGGAACCGTCGCGTTGACGCCAATTCAGCAATGGTTTTTCGACCAGCAACGCGCCGACGCACACCATTACAACCAGGCGATCCTGCTCGAAACGCGAATGCGC
>JANORL010001254.1:0-3631 GCA_031415295.1 Polyangiaceae bacterium
ACTCGATGCTCCCTTACTCGACGTTGCAACGGAAATCCCGCGACAGCTCGAAGGGGAAGATTGACGGGCGCTCGCAGGAAATCCAGCGCCTCATCGGCCGCGCCATGCGCGCCGCGTTGGACCTGGACACGCTCGGCGCGCGCACGATCTGGGTGGATTGCGACGTCCTGCAAGCCGACGGCGGCACGCGCACGGCGGCCATCAGCGGGGCATATGTCGCCGTGGTCGATGCGTTGAAGGCGACGGCCGGCGTGAGTGTGCTGGCCGTCGTGCGCGATAGCGTGGCCGCCGTGTCCGTGGGCATGACCATAAATTGTGGAATGGGATCCTTGGCCGCTTCGCGTAGGTGCCCCTGGTTGTCGATGAGGCGGATTTCTGATTCGACGAATCCTGGAAGAACAAGCGTCACGCCAATACCTTTGGGAGCAAGTTCCAGTTCGAGACCTTGGGCGAGCGCACCCACAGCCGCTTTGCTCATTGCATAGTTGACGGTGCCGGGAGGAATGAGCGACGCGGCGACGCTTCCGACGATGGCCAAACAGCCACGTGCGTTTTCAAGGTCCGGAAGTGTTGCACGTACTGTGCGAATGACGCCAAAAACGTTGGTTTCGAACTGGCGGCGGAAATCGTCCATCTCGAGTTTCGAGAAGGCGCCATTGATGCCAATACCGGCATTAGCAACGACGACATCGATGCGTCCCGTTTCGCCGCGAACGATTTCGGCTGCACGTTCGAGGTCCCCATCGCGGGTGACGTCACAAGCGATTGGAATGGCCCGGCGTCCGAGGGCGCGGACGGCGGCAGCTGCGGTTTCGAGCGCATCTTTGCGGCGAGCGAGCAGTGCGACGTCGGCACCTTCGGCTGCAAAGCGACGACACAAGGCGGCGCCAATACCGGCGGAGGCGCCGGTGACGAAGACGGTTTGTCCTAGAAAACGTTGCATGATGCGCCGATTGTGGCGCAAAAATGGCGGGACGACAAGGTCGCGGTAGGAAAAACGTTAGACGGCGGCGTACATGGCTGCAAACGAGGCGGCTTCGCCACGCAGGAGCAAATCGATCCGGGGGCTCGTCACGGCTGACAAATGGAGTTTGGCCGAACGAACGTCGAGAATGGCGGGAACGAATTCCGGATTTGATTCACACAAGCCGCGGGAAAGCAAAGCCAGAACGAGCGCGGTACGTCGAGAGGTGAGCGGGTCATTGCGGAAATAAAGTTTGACAAGGTGCTTTTTGCCGTCAATGACGAGGCCGAGTTCAGGGTTGACGTCCACATCGAGAGCGCCAAGGCCCAAGCCTGCACGCGGCGGCTCGAAGTAATTCTTGACGCCTTGCGCGAGAAATGCCCGATATCCTGCAACGACGCGAGGATAATGCTTTTTGCGCGTTTCATTGGTTTCGTTTCGACAAATGTCGTCGAGCGTTGAAAGGGACAAGCTTTGGCGATGCATGTTGATGATTGCATCACGGACGGGACGATAAAAGTCCGAGCATGCGTCGTCCTTGTGTTCCTTGTAGTCGCGCACACCGCGCAATTTGGGGGTACCCGAGGCGAGGATGAAATCGACGAAATAGGCGAGAGAAATTCGGTCCATGAGATTCCTCCTGATTTTCTTCCGGATGGGTCACGGGTCGTTTCGTGCGAGATGTTGGACGTAAGTATGCCACATTCATTGCGACTGTCCCGTTTATTATGGATACACCCGGACATAGAATGTCCGCTTCATTAAGGTGACGAACAATGTCCGAGCGAGTCGACTGTGCAGGTCATGTTCAGCAATTGGACGCGTGCGTGTGTGTTGCGCAAGGTCGTGGCTTCAGGGCACGCGAATCGTGACGCTGTGAAGATTTTGTCGACCCGCATATCGACAACCTGTCAGATCGCCCTGCCGAGCTGACAGGCCGCATGCCTATGATGCATTTCTCGCAAGCGTGTGAGATCCATTGCGCGTTGTGTCGTCTCGGTTTGCGGGAAGCTCAGGAAAAGGCTTCCTATCCGTTTCCAAATCGGATACAACGGCCCTTACATGCGTCGCCGGTTTCGTGCTCGGGAAGTCTCGGTAGAAAATTCTTTACAATCGCTATGTTGCGATTGGTGCGCTCGAATCAAAGCGACATGGAGGAATGATGAAACGTACACTACGTCTTGCTTCGGTGTTGGTAACGATGCTCACGGGTTCGTTCGCATTTGCAGGTGGCCATCATTTGCCTGACTACGATGCTTATTTCGATGCTGCGGATGCGCGAGTGCGTCCGTTTCCTCCTGCGTCGTCACCGGCGATGCTGGCGGGCGTGTCGAGTATCGATGAGAAACGAGGTGTACCGACGATTTTCAGGGCGCCGGTCAATGGGCCCATGGTGCCAGCGGAATATTTGGCGCGTCCCGAAGCATCGGCACGGTTTTACCTGGAGCAATACGCGGGGCTGTATGGCGTTGGTTCAGGCGCATTGACGTCGGCGTATATGGCGATGGTTCATGATACGGGCCGAGGCGGCATCATTGTGGTATTTCGGCAAAAAGCGGCCGGAATCGACGTACATCAGGTCGCCGTGAAGGTGTTGATGACGCGAAAGCACGAGCTCCTGGCGATCACGGGCAATCTGCATCCGCGAGCCGCGGCGAACATGACGCGGTCGGCGAAATTCTTGCAAACGCCCCAAGCGGCCATTTCCCGAGCATTTAATGATTTTTTCGGGACGAAAGTGCCGGCGAGCGCTTTCAGTGACACGAAAAGGGTCGAGCACGGGTATTCATTTTTCGATATGGAGGATACTTCCGAAACGATTGCGAAAAATATTGGCTTGGCCAGGCCAGCGCGCATCAAGAAAGTATACTTTCCCATGCCGGATGCGCTTGTCCCGGCGTATTACGTGGAAATCGCAGGAGCGGAAAAAACGAGCACCTCCTCGGTGTTGTATTCGTACGTAATGGCCGCAGACGATGGCCGGCTGCTTCAGCGCCGCAGTCTAACGCAGGAAGCGGCTTTTCAATATCGCGTGTGGTCAGACGGAGCGCCGAAGTTTACGCCGAAGGATGGTCCGCAGGCCGATTTCACGCCACATCCCACCGGCGTTCCCGATGGCTCGGCTCCGGCATTTTCGCTTCCGACAATGGTTACCGTAGACGGGTTCAACAAGAATCCGATGAATACGTTCGATCCGTGGCTCGCGGCGGGCGCGACGCAAACGAATGGCAACAACGTCGATGCGTATGTCGATCGCAATGCGCCCGATGGGTTTGGCGGAATGGACTTCCGGGCCACGACGACATCGGCTGGCGTATTCGACCGGACGTACGATACAGCGCAAAACCCGACGGCGAACCAGAATCAGCAACGGGCGGCGATTGCACAACTCTTCTACGACAACAACTACTACCACGACTACTGGTATGATTCGGGTTTCAACGAGGCTGCAGGTAATGCGCAAGCCAACAACTTTGGTCGCGGCGGCGCAGGCAATGATGCGATCAAGGCCGAAGGCCAAGACTACAGTGGTACCGACAATGCCAACATGCAGACACCGGCAGACGGCAGTTCGCCGATTATGCAGATGTACGTCTTTAGCGGTGTGGCAGGGTTGCAGCGTGACGGTACCATTGACAATGGCATTATCGCGCACGAATGGGGCCA
>JANORL010001255.1:0-7759 GCA_031415295.1 Polyangiaceae bacterium
CCAGGCGGAACGATCAAAGGCATGCTCACCGCGCTCTCGCCCGTGTCGGTGACTCCAAAGGAAACTGGAGTTTTTCCGGCCATCAGCGCGAGTTGTGAGGTGCGGCGCGGGAAAATGGCAAGCTTGTCGTGCTGGAATCGACATGGAAACACGTTCGAGCTTTTGACTTGCCCCTCCGGTTCACATGCGCATCCCGCTTGGGCAAATATGCACCCGAGCACGAGCCACAGTGGAGCAAACCGCATCAGGGTGCGTCTGAGTGCTCGTAACGCTTGGGCAAACACGTGCGCAAGCAGGAACCAAAACCCTCGAACCCCCCGAGTCGTGCTGGGCATGGAAACCTCCCAGCGTCGAGAATACGCAAAATCCGAAACTACTGTCAACACACGAAAAGTGGCCGATCCTTGTCACTTTTCAATTTGGTCGCTCGTGCGCTACACCAGTCGAGCGTATTTGCTACTCGCGACTCCGCGCCGATCGACGCCGTATCAGCACCAGCCCGATGCCTCTCACGATGCCGCTACCTCGCACCAACGATTGGGACGAGCCAGCTAGCGGCTGGTGCTGGGCAGAGTCTTGATCCGAGCAAAATTCCGCGTTGGATCGACAACTTTGACTTCTCCGAAGCTTTGTAGCGCAGACCCGATACTCGATGCGTCGCCCGCAACGACCACAACCACGTGTCCTGGTCGCGCGTATTCCGCGAATCCGCGACGCACTTCGTCCGGACCAACTCGACGGATGGCTTTGTCCAATTCATCCGTCGCATCGTCCGATTGCTTGTGCGCCCACGAATCGCACAATTCGTCTACGGAGTGCCGTGGATGACCACGATCCATGGCCCGGTTTCCCACCAAAAATCGTGATGCGGCCTCGACTTCGGATGGAGTTGGCGAATCGCTCGCTAGTTTTTGTGCGTGCTCGAGCAGGGCATCGAGCGCTTTGCCCGTTGAATCGTTTTGCGTTTGTGCGTACAGAAAAAACAAGGAAGGACCATCGGCATAGGTGTACATCGACGAAAATGTCAGGTACGCCAAACCTTGTTTTTCGCGCAAATCCTGTGACAATCGGCCCGTAAAGGCTCCACCAATCAACTGATCGGCCACGACAAACGCGGAATAACTCGCATCGGTCTCTTTGGGCCCCAACGTTCCGACCGCAACTTCGCTTTGCGTGCTGCCCGGCCTATCGACCAATGTGATTTTCATCGATGCAGGCGGCATCGGATCAGTAAATGACATCGATTGCACTGATACTTTTCTCAGCGATCCGAGGTTTTTCGCCGCAATCGCTCGTAATCGTTCCGGTTCGACGTCGCCACTTGCGGCAACCAACATGTTGCTCGGCACAAAGTATTTACGATGCCAATCCTTGCAGGCGCTCGGTTTGAGTTTGCCGATATCGTCTGCCGTTGCGTCGTAGGAGGCATACGGATGGTGTTCGGTTGGCAATTCAAAGAGGTCACGATGCAACGTCATGAGCACGCCCCATCGACCATCTCCACGCGCGTTCTCCGCCGCTTCCTCAGCCAATTGTTTTTGCACGCGCAAAATGTCTGGTTCGCTCAATCGAGGTTTGCTGACCACTTGCGCCACCAGTTCGAATGTTTCTCCAATCCGATCACTCACGACGGACAAACCATAAACAATACGATCGGGATCCACGTCGACATGCAACGAGGCGCCGAGCGCTTCGAGTTTTCCTTGCAGTTCTATGTCCTTCATCGTGCCCGCACCTGATGCCGCAACTGATTTGGCGCACATCGCGGACAACCCCGTCGTCTCACCATCGACGGACGAACCCGCAAGGACGACAATGCGCAATTGCACGAGGGGAATCGAACGATTGCGACGACTGACGATTTTCAAGCCATTGGGAAGTTCGGCCCACGTTGCGGGAATCGATGCGACTTGCCGCGCTGGCATTGATCCCGGCGGCGGTTCTTTCGGTACAGCCGGTTCTGCCGAGGTTACGGTCGGCGGTTTGTCCTTTGGCAAGGCGGAATGAGTATTTCGAGGTGCGCCGCTGCAACCCAAACCGAACACCGTCGATAGAAGCACCGTGCAAAAATGACGATTCATGGGGCACCTACGGAAGCCGTTGCGCCATCGCCAGTGGAAACAGGTACCGGACGTGACTCGATGACCGATCGGTGCGACTTGTCCAGATACTTGGCCACGGCTTTCTGCACGTCGTCTGCCGTCACGGCGGCAAAACGATCGAAAGCCCTCGTGAGGAGTTTTGCATCGCCCAATCCAAGCTCATATTTGCCAAGGTCAATCGCCCGATCGCGCGTCCAAGCCATTCGATTGGCGAGTGCCGTTTCGAGCCTTCGCCGAGCTCGCAACATTTCTTCCGGCGTTGGTGGACGCGTCGCCAAATCGAGCAACGTTGCATCGACGAAGTTTTCGACATCGACGACCGTGGCATTCGTGGTGAGTCGCACTTCCATTCTCAAAAGCCCCGGCCCACGCAAGAAATTGCCTTCATCAACGTTTGCGGTAGCCATCGTCGCGAGTGATTTTTCGCGAATCAACAATGCTGGAAGTCGCGCGCGTTCTCCATCTCCGAGAATAATGGAGGCAAATCGCAGCGCATCGTGTTCCCGCGTTAGTGGTTTAGGCAGGATGAACCCATACGTCAGCGCTGGGACTCGAGCCAGCGGATCATGGATGACTTCGCGTCGTTCAGCTTTCTGGTCGCTCACCGTAGGCTCGACGAATGGTTTGACCGTGATCCGCGGAATCGTGTCGAAATAACGATGGATAAACGTCATGGCCATGTCCGGATCGAAATCGCCCGACAAAACCACTACCGCGGTATTGGGACCATAATGTGCCGCATGAAAATCACGCACCCATGACAATTCGGCACGCGAAAGATCCTCGAGCGCTCCAGGCGTTGCATGCGCATAAACGAAACAACCCTCGAAGACCATTTCTTGAATACGCCAATACGCTCGGCCATAAGGCGCATTGCTGATACGCAGCCGATGCTCTTCTTCAATGATTTTGCGTTCTGCGACGAATGACTTGTCCGTCACTTCGAGAAAACGCATCCGTTCTGCTTCGAGCCACAAACCGAGCGGTAGCTCATTTTCTGGCAAAACTTCATAATAATTCGTAAAATCGACGGCCGTGTTCGCGGAAAGAAACCCACCTCGACCAATGATGAGTTGATCGAATTGTCCTTCGGCGAGGTTTTTCGTGGCTCCGAACATCAAGTGTTCGAACGTATGGGCAAAGCCAGTTTTTCCCGGCGCTTCGTCGCGTGAACCCACGTCATAGGTGACGGCAATCGCAATCGTCGGTGACGAACGATCGACGTTCATCACGACACGCAGCCCATTGTCGAGCGTTACGCGTTGAATCGCAATGGGTAACGATAGTGGAGGATTGGATTTGATACCTGATGGCTTCACTTCGGCCGTCGATGGCGTCGCTGCGCCAAGTGCGGCGAATGCTGCGACCAGGATCAAAAGCGCGCGATGGCGCGGAGCGAAAAACATGAACGCGAACGTAACACGAGCTTCAAGAAAAACCTAGCGCTCGTCAATCACCAGCGTTCACTCGAACCACTTGCCGTGGTCTTTGTCGCATGCTGCCTTCGCCGCCTCTTTCGTGTACTTGGGCCCATAATAATTCTGAAGCATACCCATGGCGCTGCACGTGCCCACGATGCCATCCGCAGAACACTTGTCGGTCACTTCGCCCTTCATCATCTTGGCAACTTCCGCGACTTTTTCTTTCGTCATCGTCGCGACTTCGTCTTTTTTGGCCGCGAGAGCAATGCACACGCCTTCGTCTTTCGGATCCTTCAAGTACCCGACGATTTCGTTTCCTTCGAGTCCCTTTTGGGCCGATGCACCGGCCGGCTTCGGAGCTTCTACAGGCTTTGCTGCCGCTGGCTTCGCTTCAGGTGTGACCGCCGCGGGGGCCGACGACTTCGCCCCTGCCGGAGCACTCGGTGCTTCCTCTTTGCTACAAGCCATCATTCCGAGCGCCAATACAGCCAACAACGTGATCTTCATGGAAATGTCCTTTCCCGTGGACGATTTGTCCCGGCGAACGCGCGTTTCTCTACCCGACATCCGGGCGCGGGACAAATTTTTTGCGACTCGACGACGTGTATCACGACGACGGTTGCCAGGTTTTCTGTTGTGAGGAGAGCTGATTATGCGGGAGGGAAGAATCGTGGCGCGGAAAGAGGCGACGAAATCACAGACACTTCATGGTGCCAGCGGTATCGCACATGGCGTTGAAGCATTCTTCATTCGTCGTGCAACTGTCTCCGGTGTTTTTCAAACATACCTTGTTCGCACCGCCCGCGGGATCCACGCATTTCGTGCTCGCGCATTGTGCCGGCCCGCTGCAGGTTTGTCCCAGTGCCTTGGCGCAAGTGCCGCCGCCATTGCAAGCTTCGCCATCGGCGGCCAAACACGACTCGCTCATGCCATACGTCGCGTCCTCGCCATATCGAGGAACGAGGTCACAGATGCCTTCCGAACCGGGAATTCCGCACGCCTGGCAGGCACCATCACACAATTCGGCGCAACATACACCGTCTGCACAAAACATTGAAGTGCAGTCGGTTGTCACTTTGCAAATTTTGGCGTTCTCACACGGCTTGTTGCAATCCGCGCCGCCGCAATCGACGTCCGTTTCCAAGCCGTTCTTGGTGCCATCGTCGCATTTGGAGCAAACGTTGTCATGGCAGAAACCACCATTGCATTGTGCATTCTCCACGCATGCGACGCATGCACCTTTGCCATCGCAAACCTTGGTCGATTGGCAAGTGGTGATTCCTGCCGCGGCAAATCCACACGTGCTGAGTTGGTCAGGCATTGCGGTGCAGTCGTAACACTCGTCCATGACGCACGCGGTGCAGCCATCGTCGGCCGCATTGTTCCCATCGTCGCAAGCTTCGTTCATGTCGAGCTTGCCGTCGCCACACGTTGTCGCTACGCCGCTCGAACTACCGGAACTCGTGCTGGCATTGTTATCAGGCGGCGGCTCATTTGTCGTACAACCAATGAAATTCGCCAATCCTGCACCAAGCAGCACCACCAACGTCATCGAAGCGCGAACTTTATTCATGCGAAGCTCCTCGTTTATTAATTCTTATTGGGCCGGAAGACCCAATCAAAAGCTACCCTGCACGATGATGCCACCCGGCGTCACCACCACCCGCGCCTGAGGCGCCGATTGCTTTTTGGGCGTAAACAAATCCGTAAATGCATAAGCCGCGGTGGCTCCACCAAGCAATCCACCAACGACCAACGTGGCCCACGACGTATTGCCCAAGGCGACCTTCGTGCTTTGAGCGTCGTTGAAGTCGGACAAACAATTCGGTTTTGCCCGCGAACAACCATTGTCCTGCCACGTCGAAACGCTACTCGAATTCGTCACGGCAGCTCCAATACCCGTCCCAATGCCGACGAGTACGAGCCCTCCAGCAACACCGAATCCGGCCAGAATGAGCGTCTTGTTTTTCGCCGGCGGCGGAGGTGGAAGAGGCGGCGGAGGCGGCGGCGGAGGCGGAAGCGGTACCACGAGCTGGACGAGAATCGCTTCTTCTTTACCCGCAGCAGCATTAATCTGTTTTTGGGCCGTTTCCATGCCCTCTTTGCGAATTACAATGGTCCGCGGGCCCGGATCAAAGAAAATAGGACCAGCGAGCGGAGATTGACCTACGGACGCGCCATCCACGAACACTTCGGCGCCGTCGGAATCCACCGTCACAACGGCCGAGCCGATTTTTCCTTTTGCTTCGGTAAATAGTTTTTCCGCGGCTTGCTTGTCATCGGATTTGGCTCCTTCCGATTTTCGCAAGTAAAACGAAAGGTGCTCGGCAGCTTGTCGAGTTTTACCCAGTTGCATTTCTGACTTTGCGAGCGCCAGAGCAATTTCGGGCGTGGGCGTCAGTTTGAATGCCGCATCGAATGCTTCTTTGGCCTTGTCATGTTGCCCAGCTTTTTGCGCTTTCGTGCCTTCGTCGAACTTCTTACCCGCTTCTTTTTGCGCATCTGCAGCCGCTTTGCCCGCATCGGGTGTAGGACTTGCTGGCGTGGCCGTGGTCGCAGGCGTCGCCGGGGTCGCTGGCGGCGTCGCCGCAGTCGCCGCGGTTGGGGCAGCGGGCGGAGTTGCTTTTGCCGGCGCAGTAGTAGCCGCCGGAGCAGGTTTGGCCGGTGCTGTCTTGGGCGTATCAGCGTTTGCCGGAAAAACCACAAGGCTCGTTGTCAGAAGCGTTCCCAACGCCGCCCATCGCACACCGAAATTTCGGCGTGCCTTCGTAAAACATCTGGTCGCTTGGTCTGGTCGAGGCAAGTCGTGTCGTTTCATGCGTGCCCATTCAAACCCACCCAACCGTCGTACTCAAGAAAAAAAAACTGAATTCGTTGTCTCACCTCGCCGAACCTCAAGCTCAAATTTCATGCGCTCAAGGCAAACTCGCCACCGCGAAGCCCGTCACGGATCCGTCATTGTTGCAGTTTTATGCTCACGTCGTTTCCGTGCCGAAATCGTCCGACATGGTCGTAACGGCTTGACATCCTCCGCAAATCCGGTTTTCTGGTAGACGCTCGCATGTCCCGTCGCTCCACTACGACTTGGATTCTCTCTTCCCTCGCGGCCATCCTGCTCGTGTGTGGATTGGTCGTTGCTGCGTCGGGATCTCGCGCCAGCTCGTTGCCAGTTTTATCTGCGCCGCTTGCGCACGTAACCCTTCCTAACGTTACGTTGCCGACAGTGTCGTCGGCTATCGTCGCGGAAGGATTGCCAAATCATCAGGCTTCGTCGAATTCCGCGCCGATCGTTCCCACATCCGAGCGAGCGGATGCCCATTTTGATCGCTCGTGGCGTGCACCGCTCGCGGGAGGACTACTCATGTTCCCGCCCTCGTTCGAGTCTGCGGATGGGCAGTATGATCTTATTCTCCACCTCAACGGCAACACGGATCTCGTTGAGCAAAGTTACGGTTTTGCGGGCGTCAATGCGGTGGTGGCCATTTTGAACCTCGGTGTCGGATCGGGCTTGTACGAAGATCGCTTCGAAGATCCCGCTGGTTTGCGCCTCATTCTTTCGCGAGTGCAAAAAGTCATGAAAGCGCGAGGGTTAAAGAATCCTCGTCTTCGCCGAATTGGTTTGTCGTCGTGGAGTTCTGGCTTCGGCGGTATATTCAAGATTCTCGGCCATGAAGAATTTTTCGATCGTATCAATGCCGTCGTGCTCATCGATTCGATCCATTGCGGTTACAGCCCGTATACCAAGCAGCTAAAGCCAGAACAAATCGGCCCGATGCGTAAGTTTGCGGAAAAAGCTGCGCGAAGCGAAACGCTGTTGACGATCGTTCATTCGGAAATTGTCACGTACGGGTATCACAACGCGCACAAGACAACCGATTTCTTATTGGATTGGGTCCACGTAGCCCGCCGTCCCACGCGTGTAGAACAACCATTGCCCACGATCGCCGCAATGAAAAATGTCGTACCGAACGTTTACATGCGCCCTCTTCCGCCATTGACCGAAGCGCATCAAGGGGAATTTCACGTGCGAGGCTACGATGGATCAGGCCCCATGACCCATATGCTACACCTCGTGCAATTCTCCACGACCGCCTTGCCCGATTTGGTGCATTATTGGGCGCTGCCGCGGAAATGAGCTTTTCCGGCTGCTAAAACGCCGTTCAGTTTGAATGCGGGTCTTGATTTGAACGCTCGCTTCGCGCGTGTGGGACACGCGCTGCGCGAGGCCAGTCCCGA
>JANORL010001256.1:0-4822 GCA_031415295.1 Polyangiaceae bacterium
AAGCTTACAGCCGATGAGGCCAATCCCAATTGGCCGATCGTGCATCGTCTTCTCAAAGAATGGGATGCGGCGCCCATCATTGCGTATACCGAATTCACCACACGCGAACTCGACGCGGCACGTTGGCTGGAGATGGACGCCTGGGAGAATGGGTACGCGCTACCCGAAGAGGACTTTAAATTCTTCGAGGTCACTTTTGACCTAACGCACGCGTGTCGTCGGTGCAGATTCGGGAAAATCCAAAATGCGCCGTTTCGGATCAAAATGGAGCCCAAATGGGGAAGGAAAGGCATCATGTCCCTCAACCAGGCCTATGATGAGCTTTTCGTGCCTCCCGCGGTATGGGAAACCATCTTCAAACCGTTTGGTATCACGTGCCGACCGGTGGCCAATCGCCATGGAAAACTTCTGGAAACCGTCGTGCAACTCGTCATCAAAGAAGAGGTCGACCTACTGACGGAAGCCTTGAAGGTCCGCGAGTTCTGCGAAACATGCGGTCGCCCCAAATATGAATACCCAAAGCGGAGTCGTTTTCCAGCGCTGGCGCAAGAGCCCTCGAGGGCCATCGCCAAAACGCGACAAACCTTTCAGGATGGTTTGGACATCGTTGATATCATCATCTCCCAAGAACTCCGCCGTGCGATGATTTCCCACAAGTTACGTGGCGCAGAGTTTGTCCCCGTCGAATCGCACTTGGATGCCTTCGAAGCGTGAGGTTGCCCGGTACTTGCTCGCAGATGATTCGTGTTTACGCCATCCATTAAACGCGCCGAATAACAGGACGATTCCGAGACGAGCCTCGGAGCAGAATCCCTTCACGACGTAGCTGGCCACAAGTACACGAGCCCCACGCGTTCGAGGCGGTGGTGTTTTACTTCGTATTGTTCACGAATGCGTCGCGGTTCGGAATCCAATTCTTTTTCGATCTCCGTGCTGCGTTTTACCATGTGCCGCGTATCCGCTTCGTGTTGCGCTTTTTGCTCTTCTTCGCCTTTGGCCCAACCAAATTCGATCTGGTTGGGATTCGCGGGTTGGCGCTCTTTGATGGTTTTCTCGATCAGTTTTTTCTGCGCAAGCAAAATGCGCTGCATTTCTTCCGCTTCCGAGGTGCCACGTACACGCAGTTTTTCCTCGGCCCAAATGACCCGCTTGCGCGCTTTTGATTGCAGCGTTTCCCACAACGTGTCTTCGTCTTTCGTCGCCGATTGCATCAGTTTGTCCACGATGTGCTCGGCCACGTGCGCCTGGTTTTCTCGGCCCAGCACCGCATCGAGCGATTCCAGCGCGCGGTCTTCCGCGTCCGCCGTTTCGAATGGTTTGAGCCGCGACGCGTCGTCACCGTCGGCCCAATATGCGGCGACGACGAGCAATTCTTCGTGCAATCGCGAAGCACCTGGCCCGTAAAGCGAAAGTCGCCCCAGCGCCAACACGCGATGCCGCCGATGCGTTGGATCGACCAAAACCGTCACGCGCGACAATCGATCTTCCCCGAATGCTTGGGCGCGGAACATCGCCAACACGCGTTGCGTAAGCTTGTGTTGCAGGTGAAGTTGTACGGTTTCCGAAGCGAGCGTCGTGGATGGCTCGAAACTCACGGGTCGCGGAGCATTTTTCGCGCGCCATTCCCATTCCGGCATTTTCCGCGTCCGCGGCGCGCGGAGCGTATCCATGATGTCGCGCCACGTGGCATCTGTGCCGGTGAGTTTGTCGAGGGGCGGAACATCGAAAATGCCGGGCGCTTCTTTACGTTCGGCGAGCAGCGGCAAACGGGCGAGTTGTAATCCCACGTTGACCACGTCGCGTAATCGCTCAGGCCGCAAATCAAGATGTTCGGCGGCTTTTTGATCGAGTTTTTGGAGTTCTTCCAATTGCGCCACGATTTCTTTGTCCCGCGCTTGTTCCAGTTCTTCTTCGACAACTGGATCGAGGTTTTCCTCGGCGTCTGTCGCGTTCATGGCCTGGACCAGTTCGCTTGCGCGGGCGCGCGTGATGCCGCCTTCCAGTTTTCCCGCGAGGCGCCGTTCAATGACATCGGCCAAGGATCCAAGTTGTTTGCGAATACGTTCGGTTTTTTTGACGAGCGCGGCGAGGACTGCATCTTCGGGACGCTGCGCGTACACGAAATAATGGCAACGCACCACTTTTTCCGGTTGCAGCATTCGATCGATACGACCGTTACGTTGCTCCATGCGTCCTGGATTCCACGGCAAATCGTAGTGAAACAGATCAGCGCATTGAGCTTGCAGGTTCACGCCTTCGCGTGCGGCATCGGTCCCGATGAGAATACGCACGGGATGGGAAACGTCATTGAAGGCTTGTTTGACGCGTTCTCGCGATTCTTCGTCCATACCGCCGTGTAACGTCAAAATACGTTCGTCCGCGAGGTCTGTCCCGCCAAAGGCCGCTTCGAGTTCCCGCACGAGGTAATTTTTCGTATCGGCGTATTCAGTGAAGATGAGTACGCGGCGCGTGAGCCATGCGGGTTTGGTTTTACCTTTTTGGCCAGCGTCCGGACATTGGTTTTTGCGGACCCAATCGACGAGCCAGCGCATTTTGGCATCGGGCTCGCCGCGGGATTGTTCGGCGATGAGCGACATTTCTTCGAGCAATACACGCGCGCGGGCATCATCGGCAGCGGCGGCGCTTTCTTGGGTGGCTCGGGCGACGGCGACATCTTCGATTTCGGCGAGAAGTTCATCCGTGAGGTCTTCGTCTCCATCGAAAAGCGGTGCTTGCGTGGCAGTTGTTGCTTTGGGCGGGCTCGTGAGAAGTTTTTCCGCCGCGTTTTTCCGATGCACGGCCAGCGTGCGCGCGAAAGCTTCGATGGACGAAAGCAGCCGTTTTTGCAAAGCAATCGTGACGAGTTTGCCTGCGGCTTTGGTGCGATTGGGGGCACTGGCGAGCCGTCGTTCCAAGATTTCGGTATATTCGCCGAGTTTTTCGGACAAGAGCAATTCCGGGGCGTTTGAGGCCAGCCCAGCGATATCGACTTGGACGACTTCGCGTTCGGGAATTTGCGAGCCGATATGTTTGCGTAATTCGCCTTTGAGGCGCCGGACCATGACGGGTTTCATGGCGTGGGCGTTTTTCGGAGGCACGCCACGGGTGAATCGTTGTGGATCGAGGATTTCGAGCAGCGCGGAAAACGAATTCGAGTGCCCATTGTGGGGCGTAGCGGACAAAAAGAGTCGGTGTTCGAATCGCCGGGCAATATCGCGTACGGCGCGGGTGGTTTGCGAATCAATGGCGTATTTGCTTTCGGACGAAGGAGCTGCGACGTGAGCTTCGTCCAAAATCAGCAGACTACCGGGGCAAAAATCACCGAGCCAATCACGCAAGCCAACCAAATAATCTTCATCTCGAAACAAATTGTGACTAATCAAAAAATGCCGATGCGTCGTCCAGGGATTCACGCCAAACCCACGTTCGCGCCGTCGGGCATTGACGTACGCTTTATCGAGAACGGCGAAACTGAGTCCAAAACGTTGCCCGAGCTCGTCGCGCCATTGCAGCACGACGGACGCGGGCGCGGCGATGACGACGCGTTGCACGCGCTGGCGTAACAACAATTCTTGCAATACGAGGCCCGCTTCAATGGTTTTACCGAGGCCCACGTCATCGGCGATGAAGAGGTTTACACGCGGCAATGCGAGCGCTTTACGGAGAGGTTCGAGTTGGTAACTTTTCGGAACGATTCCCGCGCGTAAAGGCGCTTGAAAAAGCGTCGGATCGGTCGAAGTAACGCAGCCCCAGCGCAAAGCGTGAAGGTACGCGGCGAACGTGCGTGGATCGTCGGGCGTGGGATTGGGGCGAATGGCGGTTTTTCCGGATGGGATGACACGCGCGTCCACTTCGGCTTCCCAGATGACGTCGAGGCGTTGGCCTTGCGCGTCGTCGTCCACGCAGGCGAGGGATACGACGGAGGATTTGTTTGGCGCCGAGAGAACATTTTCCACGAGAAACGTGCGTTGACGTACTCGGACGAGGGTTCCGGCGCTGAGTTCGAGGGATTCGGTGGACACGGCCGCGGAGCATCGCGGAGATCGGACGGCGATGCAAGGGATTTCGAGCGAGCCAAACATTCAAAATCCCTACGTCGAGGTATTATGGATTCGGCATTTCGACGAGGTGATGAGAAGAGCAGGGGTCCAGATACCATTCCGTCATATACGACGAACGTAGTCACACCGATGTTGAGGATGCTCCGAATGAGCGAGGGATCCGTCCCTACTTGCGGTCTTCGTGACCGGACCATATGCCGGGTGGTCGATAAAGAACCCAGTATCGGCTATCGCCACATAACGAGCCTTTTGCGGAACCATTTGCCCAACATCGTCGGCATTGTTGTAAACTCCGTATCCACCGGCGGAAGATCCGCTCAGGACCACGTAAGTCGCAATCGACAAACCCATGGCGAGCAATTCTTGGATTGCTGCTTTTAGGATCTTGCGTCCGCGAAAATGCCACTGCATCGTAATTCCAAATCGAATAGGACCGCCGTCGCCCGGACGTCATTCAAGAGTTTCTGAACCATCGAATCGGACGCCTCGACTTCGCCGCATTCTTTGTTTGCTGTCGCGAAAGCATCATGGAGCGCCGTTGTTGCCACGGTCTTGTAAAGGTCCGTGCAAACCAAAGATGACCAAGCTTCTGGGTAGCCCTCGCGGTGATATGGTCCCGGCCGTGACGACGCCCGACGAAGGAGCGCCCAAGCAAACCGAGGACACGGCGACCAACGAGCCGACGTTGCCCATCGCTTCGCCGTACCGACATGCCCAACGCATGATGGCCCACGTGCGAGCTTTCGGTGCACGCCTTCACC
>JANORL010001257.1:0-27207 GCA_031415295.1 Polyangiaceae bacterium
GCGAAGCGAGCCCGACGAATGCACTGACTAGGGCCGTTCGAGCGTAAGCGAGAACGTGCCCGGCTTTCATAGCAGTGGGAAAAGAGCCTCGTTTTTTCGGGCTCCCCCTCTCCACGTAGCGCCATCGGCGCGAAGTTGGAGAGGGGGCGGGGGGGTGAGGCGCTGTATTTCTTCTCGCTCTTCATCCGTTCACGAATGGCTTTCGCGCGCTCTTTGCCGTCGGGGTGCGTCGAGAGAAACTGCGGCACAGGTTGCGATTCCATGCTCTCGAGAAACCTTGCAAGGCCATCGGGATCTTCGTGACGTCGTGCGAGTACATCCACGCCAAACGCATCCGCTTCTTCTTCCATCGATCGGCTGTAGCTCAGCGTATCGAGTTGCGAAGCGCCGGCGATGAGCGTTGCAGTGATGTCGTTCAGGTCGCCCGTGACGAAAACGATCACGATTCCGAAGATGCCGTTACGCACGATCGATCGGACGCCGTGACGTTTTACCGCGTGACCGATCTCGTGGGCGAGTACGCCGCGTAGTTCGGCGTCGTCGTTTTTGGTGCGTTCGAGAAGGCCGGTCATCACGAAGACTTCGCCGCCGGGGAGGGCAAACGCGTTGACCTGTTCGTCCTTCAAAACTGTGATGCGCGGAGCCACCAGGATGCGTTTTTCGTCTTCGTTCAGCGCGCTGCGCAGTTCTTCGAAGATGCGATCGACGCGTGCTTTTTCTTCCGCCGTTGGTTCGCCTCCGCTCACCGAATGCTGAGCGCGCATTGCTTCGCCGGCGGTTTTTCCGATCGCCGCATCCACGTCTGGTGGAAGTGCAGCAACGATGCCGCCGGCAGCAAGACCCGCGCAGCCGCGCGCGCCGAAAATCAGCAGCACGATCGCCAAGAGTACGACGCCCACTTCCACCGCCATACGTGCAGGGCTGTGCCCAAAACCTTGCTGCGTCGAATTGTTCGCAGTTCGTGCTTCCTCTCCAGACATGGGTCGGTTATAGCCTGCCCGCTTTTCGATTGCCCGCGGGGGGGCGGAATGTCGACAAGCGCGCGTTCCAATTCGTGCCTCCTCCCGAACGAAAGGGAAGGATTTCGATGCAACACATCATCAAGTACGAGCCTACGTTCTCGATGCTTCAGCTGAACCTGGCACCGGGCGAAGTGCTCATTGCCGAAGCAGGTTCGATGGTCGCTCGCTCAGCCAACCTCAACATGGAGGTCAAGCTGAATTCGGGCAAAAATGCCGGATTTTTTGGCAAAATGAAGACGTTTTTCATCGCCTTGATCCGCAAGATCGTTGGTGGTGAAACGTTTTTCGTGAACCACTTTTCCAGTCCTCAAGGTGGCTGGTTGTGGCTTGCTCCTTCGCTGTCGGGGGGAATCAAGCCGATCACGTTGAATGGAAACGCCATGATCTTCAGTGCAGGCGCGTATCTCGCGAGCATTGGAGACATCGACCTCAAGATGCGTTGGGGTGGATTACGCGCGCTGCTCGCGAAAGAGGGCGCGTTTTTCATCGAAGTTTCGGGCACGGGCCAGGTGTTCGTCACCAGCTACGGCGCGATCGAGGAGATCTACTGCAACGGCAGCTACGTCGTGGACAACGGCCACATCGTTGGTTTCGAGCCTCAGTTGACCTTCAACATCAAGAGTGGCGGTGGTGGGCTGCTCGGATTCCTCGCTTCCGGTGAAGGGATCGTGTGCGAGTTCCAGGGGCAAGGAAAGATCCTCATTCAAACGCGCAACACCGGAGCGCTCGTCGATTGGCTCACGCCGATGTTGCCGCCCTGAGGCGCAGACAAACCAAGGACCACAGGGACGAAATCGATGCAAACGAACCTTCTTTACAAACCTTCGCAGACGCTAGCGCAGTGCTGGCTTCAGCCTGGTGAGTCTGTCGTTGCGGAAAGCGGTGCGATGGTCGGCATGTCGACCAACGTGCAGATGCAGACGCAATCCGGCGGCCTCATGAAGGGCCTGAAGCGCCTGTTTGGTGGCGAGTCGTTTTTCCGGAACACTTTCACTGCGAACGGTGGTCAGGGTGAAATTCTCTTCGCCACGCCTCTTTGTGGCGACATGGTGGTGCTCGATGCCGGGCAGAAGCAGTGGTGCATTCAGAGCAGCGCGTACGTCGCGTCGAGTCCTTCGGTGGACGTGAAGACGAAGAGCGGCGGATTCAAGGGCATGTTCTCGGGTGCGGGCTTGTTTGTCCTGGAAACACAGGGACAAGGGCAAGTCATCATCGGCACGTTCGGCGCACTCGAAGCCGTGCAAGTTGACGGCAGTATGGTGATCGACACGGGCCATCTTGCTGCGTGGGAGTCGACGCTTCAGTACAAGGTCGGCAAGAGCGGCGCGGGATGGATTGCGTCATTTCTCTCGGGCGAGGGCCTGGTTTGTCACTTTCAGGGGCAAGGCACGGTGTACTTGCAATCCCGCAACGCAGGCGAGTACGGCGCGTCGATTGGCGCCTTGTTGCCTCCGCGCAGGCAGTGAATCGAGGAGACCGACATGCGACACGAAATCAAACACAACCCCGACTTTGGTGCTGTGCAGGTCATCTTCGACCAACCAGGTGAACAACTGTTGACCGAGAGCGGAGCGATGGTCGCTCGCGACACGGGCGTCGAAATGAAGACGAGCCTCCAAGGGGGGATCGGCGGCGCACTCAAGCGAAAATTGCTTGGTGGTGAAAGCTTATTTCAGAACACGTTCACGGCGACGCAGGCCGGACAATCCATGTGGTTTGCTCCGGCGCCTGAAGGCGCAGTCGTGTGTGTGCCACTTCAGCCGGGGATGGAACTGTTCATCCAATCGGGCGCGTATGTGGCGTCCACTCCAGGCGTCACGCTCGACACGAAGTGGCAAGGCGCGAAAGGGTTTTTCTCGGGAGGACTCTTTCTTTTGCGTGCGTACGGCCAGGGATTCATCTGGTTTGCGTGTTACGGCGGAGTGCACACGATCGACATCGGGCAGCAGTACAACGGGTACATTTGCGACAACACGCACATGGTCGCGTTTACCCAGGGCCTTCAGTACAACATCAGCAAGGTGGGTGGATTGAAGAGCTTGTTCCTCGGCGGCGAAGGGCTCGTCTGCAACTTCAGCGGTCAAGGCCGTTTGTGGCTGCAAACGCGTAACCCCGGTTCGCTCGCATCCTTCCTGCATCCGTTTCGCCGCGTCGAAGCCAAGTCCAACGGCTAACGTCGCGTTGCCGTTTGCCCTTCCAGTTTCAGCGTTTCAGCACCTCACCCCCGACCCCCTGCTAGGAAAGCCGGGCACGTTCTCGCTTACGCTCGAACGGCCCAAGTCAGTGCAAGAGTCGGGCTCGCTTCGCGACCCGACTCTTGCACTCTAGCCAGTTCACGATGGGGGGCTGCGCCCCCCAAACCCCCGAGATCGTTCTGATCCGCTTTCATCTCTGGTGGGTGAGGCGCGAAGCCTCAAATGTTGAACCAGGGCGTTGCGTTCGAAAGCGATCCGCCGGTAGAGTACCGACTACCCGACGAGCAACGCCTCGCGGCTACCCGTTTATGTGGAAATTAACGATCGAGGACGACGAGGGGAAACAGACGGCGCTCCCTCTCGCCCACGATGAATACGGCCTCGGACGCGGCGACGAAAATTCGATTCGCCTAACGGACCGCAACGTTTCTCGCAAGCACGCAAAGCTCGCGAAGAACGCCGAGGCTTGGATCATCCGGGATGTGCAGAGCTACAACGGCACCTACGTCAATGGCGTGCGTGTCGCTGGGGAGCAGCCGGTCAACGCCGGCGACATCATTCAGCTCGGTGATTATCGCCTCGAGCTGGTCGACGAATCGAAGATCGTGCCTGTTACGGACCCGTCAGCGCAAGCAGCGTTGACGCAGGTTCCCGTTCACCAACGCCCGAATCGTCTCGTCGTGGTTGTCGGGCCAAACCCCGGCACGGAGTATCCACTCGATCGCGAACACTTCACGATCGGCCGTGCTGAAGAAGCCACGATCTCGATCAACCACAGCTCGGTCAGTCGTTTGCATTCCGAACTGATCGCGCTTGGAAATGGTCGTTTCGAGATCATCGACAAGGGCAGCGCAAACGGAATTCGCATCAATGGTGTCGAGCTGAAGCGCGGCATTCTCGAAGCGGGTGACGCGCTCGAACTAGGTGACGTGCGTTTGCGATTTGTTGGTGCAGGAAAGATTTTCCGCGCCGGCATGGGTCTTGGTGTCGATGGTCAAGGCGTTCGTCCGATGGGCGGCTTTGAGAATCTTGCTACTGCTGCGCCGCCTCAAAAGTCCGGCCTGGGCATGGGCAAACTCATCGGCATCGGTGTCGTCGTTGCCGCAATCGTGATTGGTCTCGTCGTTGCACTGAGTGGTCGAGGGCAAACCCAAGTCGTTGGACCAACGCAAATCGCCGACATGAATCCGATGGAAGCGGCGGTCATCAAGGAAGCGAAAGAACTCGTTGAAGCGAAAGATTTCGAGCGTGCACACAAGAAGCTCGACGCGATCAACGACAACTCGCCAGTCCGTGAGTCGCAAGATTTCAAGGACATCGAGACCAAGTGGGCCGATTGGATGTTCAGCAAAGTCGAACAACAATCCGATCCCGCTGAGAAAAAGCGCACCCTGCAACAGATTTTGTCGACACCCAGCGTGAGCCCCGAGCAGCGCAAAAAGGCTGTCGAAATGCTCGGAACCCTCGGCGGTCCCGAAGCAACAGTCGCTCCACCCGTCAACAATCCTCCTCCAGGTACGGGTGGTGGGTTTGTCCCATCGACTTCGGGTGGTTCAGGAACAAGCACCGCGACGGCGAAGACCAGCGAACCGACGACAACCGCTCCCACGGCGCCTCCGCCTCCAGGACAACTCGACGAATCGGCTCTACGCAAAGGCGTTGAAGGCAAGGTTTGGTCGGGGAAAGCGAGCGAGGCAGAAATCAAGCTGCTTATCGCTATTTGCAAGCATCAACGGGACATGGCGTGTCGTGATCGTGCCGCTGCGATGCTGAAGCAGAAACAAGGCGGCTGATTGATTCACGCTCTGCTGCCATGACTGCCGTTCGGCGCAAAGCCGATCCATCTCCACACCACGTTACTTCTCACGACGAAGGACCGTCGACATCGGCGGAACAAACCGTCGCCGACAAACCATCGTCCGCGGTCAAACCCCAGTCCGGGACAAACGGTCTGTATTCGTCGACGTCGCTCGCCCTCGTTACCCTCGTCCTGTTCGTCGCGATCCCATACTTTCACCCCGCGCTTGAACGCTTTCGCCTGCTTACTCCGCTCGCGGAAGGGCAAGGCCTCGTGGCTGTGTCACCTGCCGCGGCGCCGGCAGCATCCATCGGTGAAGCGTCGCTCGTCGTAGAAACAACCGAACAGAGCGAACTGAGTCAACCCGAAGAAGTCACGCTACCACCCGCAGCCGCGGAAATCGTCGAACCCGCGGGCGGTGCCAAGGTGGACAAACCCCCGCGATCCATCGAGGATCCTTCGGGCCACGCGCTCGATGCGTTCTTTGCTCACTTGCGATCGGTCGAGCGTAAGGATCCGAAATCGATCGCGCGGATCACGTACTTCGGCGATTCGATCGTGGCGAGTGACTTCATCACAGCGACGTTGCGGCGCAAGTTGCAGAAACGATTCGGCGATGCGGGGCATGGCTTCATGTTGATGGCCAACGCGTGGCCTGGATATTTTCACAACGACGTCGAGCGGTTCGCCGCACCTGGTTGGAAGGTGAGTCGAGTGGTTGGTCCGTACGCACCCGATGGGTTGTACGGCCTAGGAGGCGTGTCGTTCAAAGCGTGGGGAAAGGGCGCGTTTTCGCGCTTCTCGACGGCAAAAGAAGGTTCGTACGGACGCAACGTGTCGCGCTTTGTTGTTCACTGGCTGGCGCATGAAGACGGGGGGTCGATGGTCATCAGCGTCGACGGTGTGCCCCGTGAAATCATTGCGACGCGCTCGTCAACGTCGGTGTCGAAGTTCTCGACGTACGAGGTTTCCGATGGACCACACGGGATCGAAGTGCGTGCAGATGGTGCGGGTGTGCGTGCATTTGGCGTCGTGATGGAGCGTGACGAGCCTGGCGTGGTGCTCGATGCGATCGGCATTCAGGGTTGCCGCATTCGGTTCCTCGACAAGAGTGACGATGCACATTTTGCCGAGCAACTCAGGGCACGAGATCCATCGCTCACGGTGTTTCAGTACGGAATGAACGAGAGCGAAGACGGAGAGCTTTTCCCGCTCGATCAATACGAATCGACGATGAGAGACGTGTTGAAACAAGTGCGTACGGCCTTGCCAAACTCGTCGTGTTTGCTCGTCGGGCCGATGGATCGTGCAGACAAAAAAGCGAGCGGGTACAGGAGTCGTCCGGTGGTTCCGAAGCTGGCGGCAATTCAACGCGCAGTAGCGGCTGAAGTTGGCTGTGCGTATTGGGACACGTTGAGCGCGATGGGCGGGTTTGGTTCGATGGGTATTTGGGCGCAGCGTGGTCTTGGTGGCGCGGATTTGGCGCATCCTTCGAGCACGGGCGCGGATGTCCTCGGCCGATGGATCTTCATGGCGCTGATGGAGAGTTACGCGAGCTACGTCAACCGCGAACCGCGATGAGAGTTTGTCCGCGCAAACAGAACGTCAAGCAGTACGTCAGCGGTTGCTACCAGGATCTTTGTTCGACGGTGGGTTGCCAGCGGCGCGATACGAGCCGGATCCGCGGCGCGTAGAATCGAGCCACTTCGTCGCGACGACACGTAATCCTTGAGGAGGGACGTTGATGATCTCGACGTGGCTCATCATGCGCGAAACGGCACCGAGTCCTACGCCGAGTCCTTGTCCGCTGCGGCGGGCTGTGCCGGGCTCGAGTTTGCGACCTTCGGAAAACCCATCTTGCATCGATGTTTCTAGGTCTTCGATGCCTGGGCCGGCGTCTTCGACGACGACGCGTATGCCAACTCGTGCATCATCGACGACCGACAGCGTGAGTTTTCCGTGTCCGGCGAACTTGGCGACGTTCGAGACGAGCTCTGCGATGCAGATGGCGATTTCGCCTTGGGATGTCGCGTCAAAACCGAGCGCTGCGGCAAAACGTTTGCCCTCGGCGGCACACCAAAAACGTTCGTGTTCGCTTCCGATGTTGAGAGTGATCGGCGGCAGCGTCGTTTTGCCGGAGGTGGGCATCAGGCACCAAGATAGCGCGCTACCACGCACGTCGCATCGTCATGGGACTTGCGGTACCCAGCGAGGATGGAGCGGGCGATGATGGCAGCGCCTTGGTTCTTGATTCCGTCGATGTCGAAGGTGCCAGAGATGCCGTCGGAGTAGAGCGCGAAGAGGTCACCCACGGACAAACGGTAGCGAAAGACGCGTACGTTGCGAATGCCTCGGCCGAGGACACCGCGCATGGGCAACGGCTGCATTTTTTCTTTGCTCCATGAGCGCATCGCGACGTTACCGACGCCGGCGACGTCGATCGTCGAGGATTGTTTGTCCACGCGAGCGATCATGGCTGCCGCACCTCGGGTGCTCGATACGGCTTTGTCCGCACCGTGCAGCATGAGGTCGAGAGCTTCGTCGACGTGTGTTTCGACGTATTCGCAAAACGCTGTAGCCGCGGCGGCAGCGTGAGGTCCGTGGCCGAGGCCATCGACGATCAAAAAGAGAGAATGGGAATTGTTATGGATGACGCGCATGGCGTCTCCACAAACGGTTTCCCCTTCTGCGGGAAGCTGGGCAGTTCCGATATCCACAGGTTACTCGGTGTATTTCCGGATGCGGACGGTTGTACCCCGGCCTGGATGTGTATCGAGTTCGAATTCATCGACGAGGCGTTTGGTACCTCGAAGACCGGCGCCCATGCCCCATTTCGACCGGTACTGGCCACTCAAGATGAGTGCGGGGTCCGAGATGCCGGGGCCTTGATCTCGCGCCACGACTTCGATGCCGCGACGTTTTCCTTCGATGCGTCGAATCCGGATTTCGCCGGTGCCTGCGTATTGGAAAATATTTCGTGCGAGTTCCGAAACGGCGGTGGCGACTTTTGTTTGTGAGACCTCGGAAAAACCTAGCTGTTTGGCCATGTCTTTTCCGAGTGTGCGGGCACGAACGACGTCGTGTTCGGCACGAATCGGCACGCTGATCCCATCGGCACGCGATTCCGTGGGCGGATGGGCATGATGATCGTGAGACGAGAAGCCTCCACCGCCTCCGCCGCCTCCGCCCATCGTATGCATGGTCGGCGTGCTGCTTTCGGTGGCAACAAGCGCTAACAGACTCTTGCAGTTCTGTAGTTTTTCTGGCTCCTGCAGGAAGATATTGAGCCCGGGTCCAAGTTCGCGAACGAGCGCGGCGACATCGGCGCGCGACACCGTCTCGAGACGCACGCTCGCCCTCCGCGCAGCGGAACTGAGCAGCGAACGACTCGTCGGGTCCGACAAGTAACGTCGCAAGATAGCGAGGACTTCCCCCGCAATCTCGTTCATCGAGCGCGCCTCCTCCGTTGTCGTTCAGACGGAGAAACCATGGTCACATCCCACCGTCGTCGTCGTCGTCATCGCCGAGGTTCGCGGACGACCCCGTCGGTTGGAGACTATCGAGCAGCGACAATGCACGGTCCAAATTGAGAGCCGTACGTACGCCTGGCAGTTCCATGCCCATTTCCACAAGCGTCATCGCCACGGCAGGTCGCAATCCGCACACGACTGTTTCCACGCCCATGAGGCGCGCCATGACGGCAAGATCGCGAAGGCTTCGCGTGATGTAACTGTCGAGGATGTCAACGCCGGAAACGTCGACCACGAGTCCTCGAGCATCGCCACGTTCGCACGCGGTGGCCACGTCTTGTTGCAATCGATCGACGACGGTGTCGGAAAGCGCCGTTTGTATCGAGACGATGAGCTTCCCTTGAAGCCGCACAATCGGAATTCGCTGCCCTTCCATCATCATGACACTTGGCCCTCCTGGCCTTCATTCCACGCGCTAGACGCTTTCATTGTCCAGCCACCGCAAACAGTATCGCAGCCCGTGTCGTAGATTTCTCAGCGTCTCCAGCTGTCCAAAGCTGATGTCCAGATCAACCAACGTCTGCGCAACCGCTGGTCGTATCCCTGTGAGCACGCATCGGGCTCCAATCAGCCCCACAGCTTTGACAAGTTTCATGAAGTGATCAGCCGTCGACGTATCGATCACGTCGACCCCTGTGAGGTCGATAATGACAAACCGCGATTGCTTCGCCACGATCTCGTGAAGCAACCGCTCCATCATTTCGGAACTGCGACGCGAGTCCACAATGCCGATCACTGGCAGTGCGAGAACGTCCTCCCACAGTTCAAGAATGGGCGTCGAGAGTTGTTCGACCGCTGTCCGCAAGCGGGTGATGGTCTCGAGCTTCTCGGCTTCGGCTGACAAAAGTGCATTGTTTTGCGACGCAGTTTCTTCTTCGAGGAACTTGCGCGCACGACAATCGAGAAGAACCATCGTCGCGCCCGCCGTTGCGTTGTCGGCCGTTGCATACGGAGCAGCATGCGCCTCGACCCACAAGCCTTCGGGAAAGGTTTGGCTTCGTATGAATAGCTCTTCGCCGCGAATCGTTTCCCCTCGCAGCGCTTTGGTCAGCGTTACGTTTTCTGGATTGACGAGGGTCTTCTTGTCCGCCTCGAAAATCCCAAACCCGCTCATCCGATCATCAACGGTGCGATCAACTGCCGCGCCACCAATGAATTTGAGCGCCTCGCTGTTCGACACCGTCACTTTGCCCGTGGAGTCCGCGACCATGAGACCGATGGGGAGTTGTTCGACCACCGCCCGGAGGGTCGTAGCCTCGGCACGCAGCTCTGCTTCGACACGATCGCGTGTCGCAAGCTGCTCCTCGAGTGCGGTAATTCGAGCCTTCAGTTGCTCGATTTCCGCTGCTTGCCCACCGTCTTCCAAACCAACCTCCGCACGCTCTGGTCACGCAGACGCGAGTGCATCCACATATACATGAGCCTCGTTGAAAAAGTCGACTCACGTCTTGGCACCGTGCACAAATGAAACGTCGCCGTGCGTGGTTCTTCGATAGGCATCCGTTCCAGACGACACGCTGTGCCTAGAATCCGCGTTGTCGCAATTCAGCGATCAGCGCGGCATAAAATTCTTGATGTTTCCAGTTGTTTCCTAGCCCAGCAGAGTCGCCGAAAAGCTGACCCACTTGGTCCAAATGATCTGCGGGTATGCAGCCCCAAAATTCGCCCCGCTTCGCGTCTGCGACGCGCACGAGACCATCGTTTGGGTACGGATCTCCGATTCCTCCATCGAGAATCATTTCACTCACGGACAACAATGGATCCACTGTGTCGAGTTTGCCTTGCCAATCGGTGATGAACGGTAGCTTCACACTCGTGCTGCACCCCGACCCACCCAGATGCAGATCCGTACGGCCCGTGATCGACGCGTAAAACACCCCAAGCTCGTCCGGATGTACCTTGTTGAACTCGGCAATTCCTTCTTGGCTAAACAGTTTCAAAGGCAAAATCACATTCGTCTCGTTGCCGATCTGGTCGTACAAAGGCGCTCCAATCAGCACGAGCAGATCGTTGACCAAATCTTGAGCATTAGGGTCGGCCACGAGTTTCAGCACGACATCCGCGATGCGTGATCCACCGTGAGGCGTAGCGACAGTGACGACACTAGCGACGAGATCGGGGCGGAGATTTGCAGCGACACGCGCATCGAGCCCTCCTTGCGAGTGCCCGATGATGTTGACTTTCTCGTGCCCGGTGGCTTCCAAAATCTCTTCGATGCTGGCAACGAGTTGCGCGCCTCGAAATTCCGATGTGTTGAATGGATCGACGGCCGGTGTGAATACGAGAGGTTCGTCGTGGGCCTGCATGTAGTCTTTGACGTTGTAAAAATACGTGAGAAACCCGGCACCAGCGAAGTCGTTAAATCCGAAGAATCCATGTGCGAGAACGATAGGGTAGGGAGGGCCGAGTTTTACTTCGGCACCGCCTGATCCTGCGGAACCACTCGTTGTCGAAGAAGACGCCGTGGCACCACCTTCGCCACCATTACCGCCGACGCCGGTGAGCACGCCGCCTTTGCCTCCAGCGCCCGTCGTGCCTGTTGCAGCCGTTTCACCGGCAGATCCGCATCCAGCAACGGTCGATAGGCCCCCGAACAAACACAAAGCAACAATACGAAAAGCTGGCAATCGGACGCACGAGTTCATGGGTTCCTCCAAGAAAGATCGGCGTTTTCCGCCGTTCATGTGTGCAAGGGTCCGCTTATGGATGCACTACGTCAAGCTGATCGCATCAGAGCGACATGTCGCTTCGGTTTCCATCGCTTTTCACGTCCTGGCTTTTCGCGGCATCGGTTACCCTCGCGCACGGTGTTCTCATAGGTGTCTGCCTTACTGCACGCTCTGGTCGTATGAAGACGTATGTTCTGACGATAGTTTTGACATTGTCTGCCGTTGCTTCGGCTTGTGGTGGTTCGTCGACGAAATCAAATACGACGCCCAACTCCGGTAATGTTGGGACGGACAAACCATCTGGAAGTGGCACTGCGGGGGCTGACGCGCCGCCTGTTGCGGAAAAAGTGGTTGTCGAGTTTCCTACGGCGTGTGTTAAGGGAGGCGGAGACGTTTGCATTCCGCCTGTTTCATTTGCCAAACACGTCTGTTCCGCGCCAAACGCATCGGCGATCTCGTTGGCGCTTTTCGCCAAGGGCACTCCATGGCAGCGGATGTATTTGGCGCGCGATACCGAAGCTTGGGATGCGTCGGGTGGTGCAGCCGGATCGACGTCGACCAAGCTCGCTTATGACGAAGAGGTGCTGGTGCTGGCATTTCGTCCTCCGGCAAACACCGGGGGAATGGTCGTGAGTGGAGCGAATGGAGCGTACGACGTGCTCCGTTGGGATGGCGTGTGCGCGTCGCTAAACGGGGACGAAGTACGCAAGTGGCTGCCGCCGGAGCCGGGATACGCGGCCATTCCGTGGCGAAGACTCGATGACGAGACGCAGCAGAAGCTGCTTGTGGACGGCCGCATTTCGCTCAAGGAAGGCGAGATGAAGAAGGCGTGCAAGGGTTTGTCGCGGAGCCAAACGACGCCAGCTTGTGACAAAGCGCAGAAGGCGTTGTCGAAGGCGGTGGTGAGTTACGTGCGGGCGGGGGGAGATGTACCAGTACCGAAGCCCCTCTGAAAATCGTTTGACGCCAAAGGATATTGGGGAGCTTTCGTTATGGTGCGGTTGCGGATAGTTTTTCTTGGCATCGCGTTGGTGCTGTTGACGAGTGGTTGTCGGGACGATCAGACGCCGGACGAGGCAGCGGAACTTTGGAGTCGGATTCAGGATGCGCAGTACCGATCGTGGGTACGTGCGCCGGGGTATGCGACGCGCAGGCCTACGGATGCTCCACATAGCGATGCTGTCGAGATTTTCGTAAACGACGTCGTTCAAAGTGCGCTTGCTGGTCCGGCGATCACGGCATGGCCGGAGGGGTCGCTCATCGTGAAAGACGGCTACGACAGCGATGGAACGTTGGACATCGTGGCGGCGATGGAAAAGCGTGGGGCGGGCTGGTTTTGGGTCGAGTGGGCTGCAGATGGCGAAAGCCTTTATTCGGGCAAACCTAGCATCTGCACCGATTGTCATGCGCCAGGGGCGGATGGCGTGCTCGCGTTTGGTTTTCCGCCGTGAACCTCGAAGACGTTACTTCTTGTCCTCAGGTTTGAAGTCTGGGGGCAGGGCAGCGCCTTCGCCGTAGAAGTATTTCTCGCACTCGGTCATCCAGAGGCGTTGGCCGTGTTCGCTCATGAGGTCGAGTCGGTATTCGTTGATGAGCATTTTCGAGTGTTCGAGCCACGCTTTCCAGGCGGCTTTCGATACGTTCTCGAAGAGGCGAGCGCCGAGGGGGCCTTTAAAGGGGGGCTTGTCGAGTCCTTCAGATTCTTGCCCCAGCTTCACGCACTGCACCATTTTTCCCATGGGGAGGTGCCTTAGCCGAGTGTTCGATGGGTGTCGAGCGTGCTGACGAGAAGGGGTTTGGGGCGAAGGGCGCTGAAGGCGACCCGAAGCCCCAAATGTTGAACGGGTTTGCGTCGAAAGGCGCTGAAGTTCCAAATGTTGAACGACTGGGAATTGGTGAGGTGCGGGGCTTGACGGTTGGGGTAGTTGGCGTATCCTTGCGGCGCGTTTGGGTCATGTGGCTCGGGCGTGTTTTCACGAGGGGGCGATCGGCTTCGACGTGGGGACCGAAGATTCATCTGCGTGCTGGCGGCTCCTGCTCCGCCTATCAAGCGGGACGTATAGTTGCGAACGACAACGCATACGCTCTCGCGGCTTAATAACCGACGATAGCCGTCCGACGGAGAGATCGTTCTGGTATCCGAAGGGTGTCAACTACGAGAGCTGGGCCAAGCGAGAGCGTCCTCGATAGCGCGGCCGAGATTAGTGAGGAATAGGTCGTGACCGAATTCACGGACTCAGTCGACGGGGATACGGCGACTACGCACGTGAACGAAGGTGAATTGTAGGCCTTGCGGACCCGGGTTCGATTCCCGGCGCCTCCACAATAGTTTCGGGTACTTGCACGGTTTTCTGACGAAACTCTGACGAAACCCCGCTTCCGAGCGGGGTTTTCGACGTTTGTCGCTCAAGTATCCAAGCAGACGGTACATGCTCGGCAGGTGATGAAAAAATTGCGGACGAGCAGTTCCGGATGATGGTACACATCTGGGTATGCTGTTGCGGAACATCACGATCAGAAACCTGCGTTTGCTCCGTGATCTGACGATCTCGTTTGAGCACAAGGACGGGCCAAAGCGTGGGCAACCACGTCAGTGGACCGTGTTCATTGGTCGCAACGGCACAGGGAAAACGTCGATCTTGCAGGCGATTGCTTTGGCGGCGGCGGGTAATGCTGGTGCCATCAAGCTTTCTGATAAAGTTCGCGAGCAACTTCCCGATGTTCGCTCGCAAGGTGGCGCAACAATCGAGGCGAACTTTTCGTTTGGCGCGATTGGGCAAAAGTACGGCGAACGGCCGCATGCGGGTGGTCAGCGCCCCGATCGATTGACCGTCGAAGTGAGCGTTCCGCGCGGAAAACACGATCCTCTTTCTGCCACGTCTTGGTACTCGGGTGGCTCGAAACCAACGGCTTTGCCGCGTAGTGTTGACAACGATCCGTTGGTGAAAGCACGCGAAAACAACATGAACCATTGGTTTGTGATTGGTTATGGCATGCATCGCGTTGCCATTGAATCGAAGCCCGGAAGTCAGCCACCCGCGTGGCCCTCGATTGATCGATTGCGGCCCCTTTTCGATATCGCGCCCCTCGTCGGTCCGAATTTTATGGACGTTTTTCAAGAAGAATCCTTGAAAAAGGATTTGGTGCGGTTGCTCCAACAGATTGTCCAAAAAAATGAGCATCTGCTCCCCGGAATTGTCAATGTCGAACGGCGTGGACAAGGAGGAGTGAAAAGCGGGCAAGAGTTGATGGAGGGAAACCGGTTTGTCGAGCTGGTTGGCAAAAAGGAGCAAAAGTTTCCCGCAACGTGGTTGGCGCATGGTCATCAATCAACGCTCGTTTGGTTGAGCGATCTCATTGGCCATATATTGTTAGAAGCTGGTCAAAACGTAGAACCCTCAATAATGGAAGGAATCGTATTGATTGACGAAATTGACCTTTATCTGCACCCGACATGGCAAGTTCAATTCATCGAAGCACTTCGTACAACCTTTCCCAAGATGCAGTTCATTGCCACGACGCATTCGCCGATTTTGCTCACCGGTTTGCATCGTGAAGAAGTGATCATTCTCGAACGCGACGAAGACACGGGGGACGTGCATTGGCGCCATCCGGATCGCGATCCGCGGCTTTTGACTGGAAGCGAGTTGTACGAAGAGTTTTTTGAAATCCGCAAACTTTACCCGACAGACCTTGCCGAGAAGCTCAATGAATATCGAATGCTGGCAATGAATCCGTTTCGACCGGCAGGAAAAGAGAATCGAATTGCCGAGTTGCGCCAAGAATTGGAGAGCGAAGGAATTCCAGTTCGACCGCCTGTCGAGCGTGAAGTCGAGGCGGCGGAATGATCCACGTCGATCGCGGAGAAGAACCCGAGGACCTCGCAAAAGAACGCTCGCGCCAGCTTGCCCATGCCTCGATTCATGGGCGACCACCAGAAATTTTAGGATATGGAACTAAGGGCGTTCATTCATTACTCCAACATCGCCAGAACCATCGCTGTGCGTACTGTGGTAAATTCGTCGAAGGAGTCGGCGATCCCATTGATCATTTTCGGCCCAAGGCATACGCAGAAGACGCTAATTGGTCAGCAATACCCGCTGAACCAGGCGAAGGAGAAGTTGGCGATTTCTTCAAATGGTTTGACGAGTATCTGAGCACGGATCGAAAAGAACGCACGACTTCTCCGTGGGTTAAAAATACGAATGTATATTGGTGGCTCGCATGGACCTGGGAAAACCTCAACTATGCGTGCGGAGCGTGTAATTCCCCAACCTACAAAGGCAACCGTTTCCCATTAAAACGTGGCACCGCAGTACTTGCCCAATACGTTCAACCACCTGGACCGGAGAAACCTCTGCTCGTCGACCCTTCGCGGTGCGATCCACTCGAGCATATTCGATTTGCACGAGACACATCCAATGGCTGGGGCCCAGTGCCGCTCACAGGCGAAGGGCGGTGGACCATTGCGATTTTGGGGCTCAATCACCGACCGTCATTACGTACGGAGTGGATAAATTGCGCGGCTGATATTGAAAACAATGAGGCTTTCAAATCTTTTTTCGTTGCCGTCGGGAAAGTAACGAATGATGCGCTGCGCGGCATGTGGGAGAAACTCACGCAAGAATGGTTGTATCCGCGGCCAGACTATCGCGCTTTCCGGTGGTGTGTCTTTGATCATCACTTTCGCGAGCATAGACTCAAAGGGTTGGGTCTTGAACTACCGCGCCCATGGAAGGTCGTCCCTTCCACTCCCAAGCCAGTATTTATAGAACGCCCAGAGCTTGCCCCATTTCCGGAACAACTGCAAATGCGCATCCGCGCGCTCCGTCCAAGGCTCGATGAAAAGAATGCAATAGAAGAGCTGAAGAATGTTCTCGTCGAGCTTTGCAATCATCGCGCATTAACTTCGAAAGAGCTTTCAGCAATTACGGATCGGAAAGCTCTTACCCACCTCGAAACCGAATATCTCCAGCCGTTGACCATGGGCCCGTCACCTCGATTGGCATACGACACGCAGGGAAAGACGTACAGTCGTGCCTGAATGTCGAAATGTGCTGACTCTGGGGCAAATCTACCTGGTCGAGCCATCGGACAAGGTGCCAACCACTTTTGTAAGTAGCGCAGTTTTCTTGTCCGCACGCTCTGTGTTGTCCTAAGAACGAGCATGCGTACCGCTACCGCGCTTGTCTTGGTGCTTTTGGTCTTGGCTCCGCAGATCGCCAATGCAAAGCCGAAATCCGGCCGTTCCCACGTGGCGAAGGTGCGCCCAGCCAACGAAAAGAAAACGATGGCTCATGGAGACGCGCCGCCACGGAAGAGCGCCGAGGTCCGGTTCCTCGGGCAAGAGCCGCACGGGCCGCTTGCCGTAGCGCGGAAGGGTGCGATCGAAACCCCGAAAAACAACGCGTGCAGGACATGGGCGCCCATGGGCAGCTTGTGGATGAGCCTGGACAAACTCGGCCAGGTGGTCGGCCAAGCGCGTGTGACAAACCTCGATCGTTATGATGTGACAAACTGCGACGAGTTATCCCTCGAGACGGCGCGAGGGAAGGAGGGCGCGGGCATTTTCGTAAAAGGCGCGTATACCCCTCTCGCGCTTTTGCCCTGGAAACCAACCCAGAAAGCCCAGAAATCCCTCCAGCGCCACATTGCAATGGTGCGTGATCCGAAGCTCCCGAAAGCATCGGAAAAAGGGCGCGACTTGCCGCTTGCCAAGCGTGCGGTGATGTTCGAGACGCCTTCCGGGCAACAATACGCCATTGTTGGCGGTCGGGGAATCTCGATCCTGCGGTGGACCGGCGAAAGTTGGCAATCCGAGTTGGAGCACGCGCCCAAGAAAAACGAAGTCGCGTTTCCGGACATGTTTATGCCGATCGCTGTGCTCGATATGAATGGCGATGGTTCGTTCGAGGTCGTTGTGCACGAGCGGTATATCGACGCGTACGACGATATCACGTGGACCCGCCGCAACGGGAAGTGGATCAGCGTCGATGCCGGGATTCACGGCGCTTTCGCGTAATGCCGGAGGCGGAAACGCCAGCGGCCGAGGTCAAAAAACTGCGGCGCGAGCTAACAAAGACGGCACAAATGACAGCACGCACCCAGTCGAATCCGCCCCGTTCCTGACATGTTCACTTTTTTTGTCACCACTTTTGGCGTTCGGGCAAGATGACGGACAGGAGGGTCCTCGTGCTTGCCCCAGAGTACTCTAAGCAAATCGTGTCGCTTCAGCCGGATCTATCGCGTTTTATTCACACTCGGCGCCGTCAGACTTGTGTCCACACACCCGAGGCGGAAGACGAAGTGCAGGAAGTGCTGACCGAGATTATGCGGAGCGTCCCACATTATCGGTCGGAACTCGGTGAATTCCGAGCTTGGGCTTTCGGCATCGCGATCAATGTTCACCGAAAGTTTGCGCGATACCAGAAGCGACATAATAACCGTTTCTCCGAGGATTTGCTGAATGCCGACGAGCACGAAGCGCCAGGTCCGTCGCCGGAACGATGGACGCAAATTCGCCAAGCGCGGGTCGATATCGAACATGTTACGCGCGGGATGAACCCAAAACAATACATTGCACTCTATTTGATTGTTTTCGAAGGGCAGTCGCATGAGGAGATCGCAAGTGAAATGAATATTTCGGTGTCCTCATCGAAACAGCTCGTCCATCGCGCTCGCGAATACCTTGCGAAACACGGTATCGACGAGGAAACCTTTTTCTCCATGCCGCCGCTCAAGGTTGAGATTCGTCAAGACGAGCGTGAACGTTCAGTTTTTTTGCGCAAGCATTACGACTGGTTCTTTCGTGTAGGCAATGCGGTGAGTTTGCTCGGGGCCTTGACGTTCGCCGCCCCCGTAAAACCCATCGAGTTTGCCCGTGCTTGGTTGAGTGCCCATCTGTCGCACATCACGGCGCACATCACGGCCGATGTCGGCAAACCTGCATTCAGTTCGGACGAACCTGCACATTCGTTCGACGTCGCGCCCGCATTTGTTGCAGAACGAGGCCATAAAGAGGTAATTGCGCCGATTCGTCACCTGGACAAACGATCATCGGCCAAGGTGCGAGTCACCGTGGAAGGTGTGACCTTGCTCCCACGAAAAACCCGGTGAGCGAAAATTCGTCTGCGTCACGTATTTTCTTGTTGTCCCGGAGGTTCGTCCTGTGCTAACGTGCACGCATGCGTCGCGTTTTCCCGTGTTTGCTCGTGGTCATGACATTCGGTTTGCCGGTGCGTGCCGAGCAGTCCGAGACGACGGGGACGCCTGCTTTGTCGAAGGAGCAGGCGGAGAAGGCGCGCCGAGCGGAATTGGCGTCACTAATTGCAACGGGTGACGCTGCAACACGTGTGGGGCGTTTTCCCGAGGCGGCGAATGCGTATTCGAGAGCGTTGCGATTGGGCGATAATCCGCTCGTTGGCGGGCGCCTTGGTGTGCTTCTCGTGGGGTTTGGCAATCACGTGCTCGGGGCAGATTATTTGCTCGATGCAATCGACCGCGCCGATTCCGCGCCATCTTGGGAGCGGGTCGAATTCTTGCAAGCGTATGACGTCGCCAAGTCGCAGGTTTGTCGCGTCACGGTCGAAGTATCCGCGGCACATGCGCAGATATTGTTGGACGGCACAATCAAGCAAGAAGACGGTGTTTCTGGGTTTACGATGTTTATCGAACCAGGAGATCACGAATTTCGTGCGAAGCTGAAAGGTTTTGACGACGCGGTCGTGAATTTTTTGGCGAAAAAGGCCACGTCGATGCGCGTGAGCCTTGTGTTCGCGCCGAAAGCCGAGCTGCCTCAATTGCCGCCTCCGCCCATTGCGCCGCCATCAGCAGCGCATAAGCACCCGCCGATGCTTCGTACCTCCAACGTTGCAACGGATCCGAACTATTCGACGCAAGAGGATCCGTTCTACGCGCCGCCAAAGGCGCCCGTGGCCGAGGAGAAGCGTGGTCCGCGTTTTTCCGTGAATGGTGGGATCGTAACGCTGTTTGGCGTTGCGTCGTGGAATCCTGCGGTGGGTGGGGTCGTCGGGGTTGGGTTGAGGCCCCATGAAAATTTCTCCATTGGTTTGGAGGGACGCGCGGCATGGTTGACGACGCCGGTGGCAGGTCGGTCCGGCATTAGCGCAATGACTGCTGGCGGACTTCTCAGCGCTTGCGGGCATCTGCGTCGGTTCTTCGGGTGTGGACTTGGGTATGTGGGGACGGTAAATGTTTCCGCGTCAAGCGTGACGTACCAAGAGACGACGTTATCGTATGTCCAGCCAGGCGTTGGCGGTCGTCTGGGCGTGGAATTTCTAATTGGCTCAACATTCGTTGCCCGTGTAAACGTCGACGCGTTGCGGTTGAGACAGCGGGTGAAAGTTTGGGTCGGTAATACGACGATCGTTGATCAGCCACCGGCAATGCTGGGGGCACAGTTGAGCGGGGAATGGAGATTTTAACGATGATACGTCCAATTCGAGTTGTTGGGTGGTTGATTGCATCTGGTGGGCTCGCCGCACTACTCACCGCTGGTGGTTGTGGTGATGTGCCAGTCGTAGGCAACGAGCTTCTATGCGATTTGACGCCGTTTGAGCCGAATCAGGACTGCGCAAAGCAATCGGAGGCTGACGCCGGCACCGACACAGACGCTGACGTCACGGACGCTGCCAATGCTATTAACGATCCCGGCTTGGATACGTCGTCTTGGGTGGCGCCCGATTCCTGTAAAACGGGCCACTGCCTTCCCGCTCCGATCGGTAACGAGGCAGGCTTATGGTCTATAGAACCCATCTCGCTCTGGATTGGACCGGCGGATCAAGTTCTTGATGCGTGTCCCGATGATCCGAAGTCCGGCGTGCCAAACGAGAAATTCCGATTGTTCGACAACCTGGTTGCACCTCCCGCGACGTGTTCAACGTGCACGTGCGCTCCGTCCGAAGGCTCGTGTAATGGCGTCCCCGAGACGCTCGAATTGCGTGCCGGCGCATGCGGTCAAAACGGTGTGATCACCGTGCCTTTCGATACACCGGCGAACTGGGATGGGTCGTGCACGAATGCCGACACGATTGCCGCGGGCGCAAAATGTCCCGCAGGAAGTTCCACGTTATGCACGCAGTCCGTGCACAGTTCGGCACTTCCCTTGCCGGTCAACGACGCATGCAAGGCATCGGCGAGCGCACCATCGTTGGACCTCAAAACATCTTGGGAGATCGCGGCGCTCGCGTGTCATGGAAATGTGGAGGGCCAGAGCTGCGGGAAGGACGCGCTCAAGATGTATTGCGTCAACGATCCTGGTCCCCCGTGGCTTCAATGCACATTCCGTGAAGGCGTCCATGAGAAATGCCCTGACAACTATCAATACGCGCGGCACGTGCTGTATCCGAAGGATCCAATCGATAATCGAGGATGCTCCTCATGTGCGTGCGGCGCACCGACGGACAGCGCATGTTTGGGTGGGCTTCGTTTGTCCACGGGCGGCGCATGCGGCACGGACCTTGTCACCGTGCAAGTTGGATCAATGGGGCCAATTTGTTACGATTTCTTGGCTCCCGGTTTGGCGATCGGTTCCAAGGCGATCGTAAATCGGACGTATCTCCCCGGAATGTGCTCGGCGAGCGGTGGGGAAGCTGTCGGAGACGCGAACGCGGATGTAGTGAATGCGGTTACGTTCTGCTGCTTGGAGCCGTACGTCGAGGCAGAACCACCGCACTAGATCGCGCTGTTCGAACAATTTCGCGACGCACGTGTCACCGAATCGTTGGGGTCGACAAGATGCTTGTTGAGGACGCGATGACGTCGCGACGCTGACGAGACTTCTGTTCGGCATAGCCACGTCATCGCTCCTCTTGCGAGTACCTGGAAGAACGCGACGGCGTGGTGGTGGCATACCCTCTTCAGCTTGGGCAAGCATCGGCGTCGCGTTCTTTCCTGGTGCGGTGTCTTGAAAATTTCTCGTAATGGTTGTCGCGGAGTCGAATCGGAACGCGGCCACTTTGTGCAATTGACGATTTAATCGATCAGGCACGTGGCCTGCTTGAGGCGGCGTTTCGCATTGCATTGGGCGTCTCTACAAACGTTTGCGTTGGGAGCGGTGTGTCCGCAGCACGGGAGAAGTATGTTGCGTCAACAATATGCAGAGGATTCGCTGGTCGTTCACGTGGGCATGAGAATTCGCAAATTGCGCATGGAGCAAGGATTGTCGCTCCGCAATTTCGGAAAGCGCGCGGGTGTGCACCCGTTTCACGTTATGGCCATCGAGCTGGGGCAAGTGGCAACAAATGCCAAGACGCTTCGGGCCATCGCCAAGGCGCTCGGCGTCGCGCCGCTCGACTTATTGAATCACGACTCGGAAAACGACGATATGGGGCACCTCGTCGAGCTCATGCGCAAGCAGCCCGATAACGTTCGGAAAATTCTGCTCAAGGTGAGGCCGCTCGTGGAGAACTGAAAGGCCAGAACGAAAAACAGCACTGGATTCGCGTCCGACTGTACGCGTATCACGACAGGTCGAGTGGTTTCGTCGTGCTTCCGGCGGGAGGTTTGGCCGGGGTGATTCTGCGAAGAGTGTTCGTCGTGCGGCAGCTCGTGTATTTCGGCAACGAATGGATTTGGTTTTCCGTGCGTATGGGCGATGCATAGGACGTGCGACGATGGACGGCGTTAGAGTTTGGCCGGTGCGTCCAGACGTGACGCTTGTCGAGGTCCAAATCGTCGTCAATGGCGATCGGCTTCAATGCGTGTTCTTGACGAGTCGGAAACCGCTACGGTACGTCGGCGTTTTACTCGACAGGCATATCGGGAACGCGCAACGAATCTACCGACAACCTTACCGAAGTCGTTCGGTACCGGACGAGTTGATAGAGCATGCGCGCGAGTGTGCGCTGAAGGCTCTTTTTGAGTTCTACGGTGGACCATCCACGGAGCGCATGACGTCCTTTGCGTTCGTCGCGGACGTTGCCCCGAACTGAGCATTATCAAGGCGAGTCAATATCGAACAAGTAACACGTGGGATGAATCCAAGGCAATCCATTGCGCTTTATCTGTTCGTTTTCGAGGGGCACTCGCATGACGAAATCGCAAACGAAATGGGTATTTCGGTATCCGTATCGAAAGAGCTCGTTCATCGCGCTCGCGAATACCTCGCGAAACATGGTATCGACGAGGAAACCTTTTTCTCCATGCCGCCGCTCGAGGTTGAGATTCGTCAAGAGCAGCGTGAACGTTCAGTTTTTTGGCGCAAGCATTACGACTGGTTCTTTCGTGTAGGCAATGCGGTGAGTTTGCTCGTGGCACTCGGGAAGGCTGACGATTCAGCCGTGCGTGTGGTCCCATTTTCATTTGGGTTTTTCCCGCTCACGGCAGTCGCTGCCAACCATCAGAAGGAGCAACGCCACGATCGCCATTTGTACGTGATTCACCGCGATCCTTCGCAACTTTCGTAGTCTGGTTTGTGCCCGGTGTCGCAAACATAGCGCTGGTCGAGACAGCATCGCGTGCATGCAGCACTCGCATCCCGCTTTTCACAGCTCATGAGGCACTTGTGCGACGGTTCGCTGCATTCACCACGCAGGGCGACAATTCCCCCGTCTGCGCCTTCCCGTCTCTTCTTGGGTTTTTCCCGCTCACGGCAGTCGCTGCCAACCATCAAGAGGATCGACGCCATGAGGAGCATGGGGAATATTCGCATCCTGTTACTCCGCGTCCGGACAGGAGTAAAAGCCATAGCTTTCACCGCTGTCACACGATCTTGCGTTGCGCACGCAGCACTCCAAACAAGCGGACCCGCGGTCCAGGCAACTCTTCTGACACGCTCGAGCCTTCAAGGAGCAGCGCGCCAGCTCCGGGGCTGCATCGATTGTCCCCGCATCTCCAGTGTCCTTGCTCGACCCAAAGGGCGACCATGTGCACCCGCCAAGCAGAAAAAACATGCCCATACTCGCAAGAAAGGTTTTGGCAAGGATACGCGACAACAACCTCTCGACCGTCAACATGTCCGCAGCCTATTGAATGTACGAGCAGAAGACAAGCAGAAGACAAGCATTCGAAAGCATCCTACAAAACCTTCACCAAATACACTGCCGGGGACCAGCACAACTGAAAGGTTTCGATGACGCGGTCGTGAATTTCGTGGCGAAAAAGGCCACGTCGATGTGCGTGAGCCTTGTGTTCGCGCCAAAGGCCGAGCCGCCTCAATTGCCGCCTCCGCCGATTAAACCGCCATTACCGGAGCGTATTTGGCCGCCGTGGTTTCGCAGCTCCAACATTGCTACGGATCCGAACTATTCGACGAAAGAGGGTCCGTTTTACGCGCCGCCGAAACCACCGAAGCCGGAAGAAAAGCGTGGTCCGCGTTTTTCCGTGAATGGCGGGATCGTGACGGTGTTTGGTGTTGCGTCGTGGAATCCCGCGGTGGGCGGTTCAAAACAGTTCGCAGCCGGGTTTCGACCTATTTGCAGGATCCAGACAATAAGGTTCACATAGACTACGATGTTCAGCGGATTGGCCGCTGAGCCGACGAATTGCAATGCCATCATCACAATTCCTGTTTGTGCCCCGAATGAATGAAAATTCAATCAAATTTATGCGAGGACTTTCCGCTCGGTCCGCAAAAGCGTTTCGAAGGTGTGAAAACGTAATTGGTCAGCTCTTCGTTCGTCCAGCATCAGAATTTCATTCCCCTCCGTTCATGGTGATCCTCATGGTCAGACCGCAAGCTGCCCAGATTCAACACGACATCGAAGTCCGTTTCCGGGCAACAAGCTCCCAAACGTCGTCTTCTTTTGATTCCCTCCTCAACCCCTCCAATAACGCCTGCTCGTCAACCGATTGAGTAAGTGCAGTGGAAGGCCATTAGGGCTTTGCGGACGGCTGCCAGAGCTCAATCTTATTCCCATCCACATCATAGATCCAGGCAAAGCGACCGTAGGATTCATCCATTCGTTTGGCGTCAATCTTTACGCCCTCCTGTTTTAAGCGATCGAGCAATGCATCCAGATCGTCCACGATGTAGTTAATCATGAATGGTGCGGGGCTGGGATCCAAATAGTCAGTGGAGGTGGGGAAAACAGTCCAGACTGTAACGTGTTCCTTTTGCGGGTCGTCGTGTTCGCGCCACGGAAGCATTACGCCTCCGCCTTTGTCAGCGAGTCCAAGATGCTTTGAATACCATTCGCGCATCTGATCACGATTGGCAGATTTGAAGAAGACACCGCCGATTCCAAGAATGCGCCCGCGCTGCTCCATTTTGACAGGAGGCTTCGGCGTTTCAGGTTGCGCAGATTGCACTTCCGGTCCTCCTTTTGAGCAGGCCGAGATGAGTAACAGCGAACCGAGCGCCATTGTGCTCCAGGGTATTCTTTGCATGCGTGGATTATACATAAGTTTCGATGCGACTGGAGAAAAACGGTTCGCTCGAGGTTCGCCGCGATTCACCGGTCGAAAGCAGGCGTCGCTACCTGGCTTTCTTCCGATGTACTTGGTCGTGTGGCGATGTTTGGCACGGACGTGGTCGGGCGATGACTTCTAGGAAATGATGACCAGCGAAAAATGCGAGCACCTACATGATTGCAAAACAAGTTTGGACTCCTGCGGACCGTGAAGCTGCCATGTGAATTGGATGCGTCTTTGCAAGACGGCCCTGACCAGGTTTTGCGGCGGCAGCTCAAGAATATCGACAAATCGAGGCTGAACTCGTCGTGCAGGCTGGCGATGACGAATTCAGCGTGCTGGAAATCAAACGCCGCATCACGGAATGGATTGTCAGGTGCGCGGACCGCGGCGCATGGCGCGTCGTCGACCAAGCTCAACTCGCGCGAGTGATGCGATCGGGCGTCACCCCGTGCTGCTGGAGCCAGAGATATGCCTCGGTCGGTCCGGACAGGTTTGCCACCGGCCAGGGCGCCTTGCCGGTCAACCACTCGAAGGCAGTCAAGATGCCGCGTTGTACGGCGCCATTGACGAGGCGCACGTCGGCCATGACCACCGTCGCCGCCATGTGGATGAGTCTCCGCTCTCGCTCGGCCGCCCGGCTGCGGATGGTCGCGGGCATCCTCAGAGGATCGGCGCGGCGGAGGTCGGTCCAATGCGCGTGGGGCCCTCGAGATACGACCGCTTCGAGTTCGTCGTACATCTGGTCGATGTAAGCGACGTCGATGCGTAATGGGAATGTCACCTTGACGATGGGCCACTCTGAAAGGTCCGTGATTGTCTTGCTCATGCTCGAATCGCCAGCTCTCGATCCACAGGGTATCATAACCAGATGCACGAAAAAAAGACATATTTTCCGTCGACGATGACCCGCGTTCGGGTTTGGCCCTCGCCATTTAGAAATACATTCACGTCGTGTTTTTCGGTACGAAGAGCGCTTCCGTGGGAACGACGCCAAATGTCTTACATGATTCGTCAAAATTTTCTTCGTTTTGCGATAAACATCATAATTTATATATCATGCAATAAGTAGCTGTTAGAATTGTCTAACACATGTTGCGCCGATTATTCATTACGGCTGAATGTGCCAAATTCTCTGCTGGTCACAAACCCGTTTTCAGAGCGGTGCCGTCGGTGTCCAATCCGGCGCTCGAGCCCATGCCGGAGACTCATTACGTTATTTGAACGGGTCGCTCGAACATTGCCGCAATTCTTGTCGCATGCTCGAGGTCGAAATCATTGCCCACTTCGCTGCCATCCCATTCGAGCCACGGTGTATACGTTGGTCCGGCAGGGTTGTTTCGAAAGCACAACGATTTAAGGTTAGTTAGGTGCTCGCTGCGAACCAAAGCTTCGAGGCCCGCTTCGCCAATATGGTTGTCGCCGAGCCCCAGATACTCCACGCGCGTCAGCACCGACGAATGCGCCAGCGCTATCACCCCAGCATCGTCGATAGAGCACCCATTCAGATCGAGCCGCACAGGTCGAAATGCAGAATCACCCAGGAGCATTGCGCCGCGCCCACCGATGCGATTTCCATTCAGATAAAGTTCGCACAACGTATGCAACAAATTCGATTGCAACAACGCAGCGATTCCTATTGCAGTGATTCCATTCTCTGACAGGTCAAGGTGCTCGAGACGCACGGTTGTTTTCGCAAGAGCCGCCGCGCCCGCGTCCCCGACACGATTGTTTCCTAAACCGAGCCTCGTCAAGGCCTTGCAATTGTCAATGGCCGCCGCTGCGGCATTCCCCGCACGATTGTAGGCCAGTTGCAGATCAACCATCGATTCGAGATTCGGCAGCAGTGAGGCAAACCCTTCCTCACCGATATCGTTGTCCATTCCATAACGACGCTCACCTCCAAGGCCCAGGCGGATCAAGTTTTTTGCAAAGGCCGCTTTCCCAAGGAACGTAGCGCCTCGATCGCCAATACGATTCCCGAAAAGCTCGATTTCTACGAGCCGGGGAAACTTGATCTTTGCCAGCCCTCGCATTCCTTCGGGACCCAGGAGGTTTCGACCAAGATCCAGAATCGTGCAATCTCGAAGTTCCGGATCGCGCAAGCGAGGAAGTAACGTTTCAGGCTTTGTCCATTCATTGACGCGAAAAATCTTCGTCATGACTCGCTTACTCTTGTCTGTGCACCGGTTGAGCGCTTTGCGCTCAACCCTAGTCAGGAAAAATTCCGACAAGCGCTGCGCGCTTTCGGCATTTTCCCTCAACCCAGTTGACGATGGGGCTGCCGCCCCAAACCCCGCGAGAATAGAGAATTGAGGGCGATGCATGTCTAAGTTAGCGATTATGGCCCCCCGAAATTTGCCAGGTTGAAAACTGAACGGTGCTCTAGAACGTTCGTGCGTTTGTTTGGAACATCGTGGTTCGACCGCGACGCGGACGAACCATGTAGGGGTCAAGGGACATTGTCCCTTGCGGGGGTCGAGGGGCGCGGAGCCCCTCGTGTTCTCGTGTTCTCGTGTTATCGTGTTCGTTTGACCAATGTACAGGGTAAAAACCTGATCAATGTTTTACTTGCACGCGGTGACCGTTTCGAATACGCACATGCCCCTATCGAGGCAAACC
>JANORL010001258.1:0-5167 GCA_031415295.1 Polyangiaceae bacterium
GCGAGATTCTGGCCCAAATTTTCGACGTGTGGCTCATGAATGTCGTGAGCACCGTCGAGCAATGGACGGATGCATCCCTGAATCGTCATAGCGTGTTCATCAGTCCGCCATAGCTCCTCCAATCGTTCGTCCGACAGGCACATTGCTGTGAGATTACATCCTGGATCCAGATCTATGAGTAACACGCGGAGCCCCATATTCGCCGACATGCGTGCAATGTGGTATACTAGGGTGGTATTTCCGGCTCCGCTCCGATGACCGAAAAACGCAATTCTCGTCATTGTCGTACCTTCACCACAACACCAAACGTCGATGATTCAAATATGAATTCCGGCTCTGGATTCCCGTTGTTTTTGCAAGCTTCTCTGGCAAGTGGAATCCCCATGCCAAAGCGCTGGACGAATCCAAGTCGGTGCAGTGCAGCGGCTACGGTTGGATTGCGATAATCATTTCCGCCTGGTTTGCCGAATGATTGCGGCGTAACCCGTCCAAACAAACCGCCAGGACTATGTATTTCGATACGATCGGCAAACCAATACCATTGCACCGGAGCATTACTCGTTTCGTAATTACGGTGCATGACGGCATTGCGTAACAATTGTTGCATAGCAGCGATTGGATAATCCGGCGTGCGCCGTTCAACAGAACTACCCACGATGGATGTCGACACGTGAATGTGCGCGCTCGTGATATCATCCATTCTCCGGAGAATACCTGACAATGGTCCAATCAATTCTTTTCGATCAACGATTGGATGAAACAACTCCGTTCCATCGACGCGAAGAAACTGCACGTAGGCACCTGGGAGATACGTCGTTGGTTCGCGGCCCAGAATGAGCATGCCCGCGACATTTGGGACGCCGTCGGGAGAAGCTAGATGCAGCGCTGCGAGTTGTTCCGGGATCGAACGACCATTTTCGCGCAAAACTTCGGGCGCTACGGCACTCGGCAAGAATTCTTGCTGAAAAAGAATCAAATCCAAATCGTCGAGTGCCGATCCGCGAATAGGTCGTTGATCAAAAGGGCCATCCCAGCCGCGACGTCGTTCACTCAATACGCGTTCTTCGTCCCGCGTTGCAATGCCTCGCCGCGGCCCCACGCGTATATGTACACGACCGCCAAAACGAACCGGAGTATCATGTGATGGGTTCACTTCGACAACCACGATGTCTTTGCCGTCGAGCGAAACCTTGTGTACGTTCATCATCGGAAACGGCAAAATATTTCCGTCGCTCCGGATGCTCGTAATGCTCGTCAGCAGTTCGTCCGTGACGGCCAATCCCGTTGGTTTGCCCCCCTTGTCGTCAACGCCAATGAGCACGTAACCAGGTGCCCCATGCCCTGGCAAATCATTGGCGAATGCACAGATCGCCTCTTGAATGCGGTCCTTCGACGTCTTGAACGACTCCTTGCGCTCGACCCGCGAACTCTCCAGATCGGTTGCCAGTGCCGCGATATCCTGCTCACTCAGCATCAATTTAGCTACGTAGACCGATTCCTAGCCGCTGTCAACTGCATCGTTTCCACCTATCCCATCGCCACGCGGACGTATCTGCAACTGCCCATAAGCGTTCAATAATACGTCCACCCGCTCCTCATCCCCGACAAACTCCCGCCTATCACCAAACAGACCATCCACTTCTTGATCCAGTGCGACATGCGCCGATTCCAATTCATTCGGCATGCGCTGCGGATCGTAAAGATCGCCCAAGCTTTTCCCAACAAACGCGCTTCGTACATGCAAAACATTTTCCGCCGCGTGTTCCACTCGTTCACGTGCCGACGTTCCGAGATCCGGAAACGGAAACGTGCAATAGGTCAAGTCTGGAGAAATGCTGATGTCGCTTTTTAGTCGACCCGCCATGAATTGCAACCAAACCATAAACATACGCGATTGCAACATGCCAAATGTCCACAAGTCGGCACCTGGCAGCGTGATCAGCTTGTTTCCCGCAATCACGTCCGGCTCCAAAAACGCCGCCGGAATCCAGCGCCGTTTCGATGATGATACCTCGGGCAGCGCCAAATAACGCTCGGTCGGCTGGCGAATTTGCGTAAACAATGCCGGCTTCGTCGCAAACGCGCGCACCTTCGGCGTTCGAGATGCCATGCGGACCAATCGCACGTTTTCTGTACGCGTTCGTAGAATGGATGAAATTTCGATTTCCTCCGCGGTAGCATCGACCAGCCACAAACAATACCGCGGTTCGTCCCAAAGGAACTCGGTCGCTTGTTTGTATCGGCGTACGTATTTCGCCGCAATGGGATCCGCAAGCACCGTTTCGATGTCCGCAGGCTCCACGATTAAAAACCCACCGTCCGTTGGCTGGCTGCCTTTCGTGGCCATCGGAAGACCGGCGCGAAATGGAGCCGCTCGCTTGGCAGGAAAAACATTCGGCCCTTCGGTCAAATACAAATTGATGCTCGAGACCGGTTTTCCATGGGTTTCGTTTTCACGAGCTTCAAGATCGAACAAACGTTTCGGAATTCCAAGGGTCCGAGAAAATCCGATGATGACCACGTGAACTTTGGCTTTGGGCGAATCATTCGAAACCCACGAAAAAGTGCGGTATGCAAAATCGACGTGGTAGCCGTATCGCTCAAAAATCGGCCCCAAACTTCGCGGATGTTCACCTTGGCAAATGGAATTTGTAACGACGTACGCGAATCGAATCGATTGCCCCATGCCGTACGAAATACTCTTCGCGAAAAAACTTGCCGCGTAATCCAAGCGCCCGATGCGTAATCCATTCGTATCCGCAAAAGTAAACGCCCTTCGACGATCTTCTCGCTGCTCCGCCGTCATCCACGCCATACCGACAAATGGTGGGTTGCCCAAGACAAACGTGGCACGTTCCGCAAGCAATACGTCGTTCCAATCGATGCGTAATGCGTTCGTTACGACGATGTGCGGTTGTGACGATAACGCACGTTTTTTTTCGTGGGCTGCTCGATGCAAGTTTTCGCGAGCGATCGTCGCGGCGTTGGCATCCATCTCAATTCCGTAAAACTGGTGCAAGTCAACATTGCGGCATAGGGCCAGTTCTTCGGACTGCGTGATTCCACGATCGACGAATTGCGCGCGAGCACGCTCCTCCAAAGACACCATTTCTCGGTAGGCCACCACCAGAAAGTTGCCTGTGCCGCAAGCCGGATCGAGGAACGTGATTGAGCTGATGTGTTCGAGAAACGCGTGCGCTGCTTCGGTCGTCGAGACGTTACGCAATCGTGTTTCGAGGTCTTCGAGCAACAGTGGTCGCAAGATGCGTAGGACGAGGGGCTCGGTCGTGTAATGAACGCCGTGAATTCGCCGCTCGTCCCGTTTCATGCGTATTGCGCGCGGCTAGACGTGATGAATTGACGTTTACTTTTTGCCCGAAAACGTCCACTGGTACGTGACGACGGCGTTGTCATTTTTGGAAGTGCCGATGACTTCCATCTTGAGCGATTCGCCTTCACCGAAAGACAACGTTGCCGATAGCGGCAGTTTGCCTTCCCAGTTGGCGACCTTCACATCGCAATTGTTCTTGACGACGGCCATGGTCGCCGTACTCGATTCGCCGGACAGTTCGCAATCGCCGAATTTCGCCGTGTACTTGCTTCCGTCGCGCGTCACTGTGACGGTTTGATTTTCGACCTTGCGCGGTGGTGCTTCGTTTTTCGCCACGCTGTCGCTTCCAGTCACGGAAATCTTGATCGTTCCAGACTCGACGGCGTCACCTTTGTACATGGTGACGGATTTGCCCGCGCAGCCTGCGACGCCCAGCGTGCCGAACGCGATCGTCGCACAAAGTAGCTTCAGATTCATCGTGCCTCGTTTTCGTGGAGCTTTGGTTGCGGTCTTGTTTCGCGTGTTTGTCACGACCACCCCCTTTGAGAACACTCTTTTCCCTCTTCGTTTTTCTCCCCCTCTCAGGGAAAGGGGCAGGGGTGAGGGGCAAGAGCGAAGCGAGGGCACGCCCGGCAGGACTCGAACCTGCGACCCGCGGCTTAGAAGGCCGCTGCTCTATCCAACTGAGCTACGGGCGCTCGTTGCGGGCCAGGATAATCGGAATGAGGACCTTCTGCCAAGAAGATCGCATCATGAATCAAACAGTGACCGGGACGACCTGTTCACTCGTTCGTCCGAATCGACGTTGACGGCGACCAAAAGATGCGAGCGCTTCGTCAAGAGTCGCTTCCGAGAAGTCCGGCCAGAGAGTGTCCGTGAAAAACAGTTCGGCAAACGCCGCTTCATAGGGCAGAAAGTCGCTCAGTCGCCGTTCACCACCCGTGCGAATCACGAGGTCCGCATCGGGAAGTTCGCTCGTGCTGAGGAACTTGCGGATCGTCTGCGGATCGATGTCTTCGGGCAGCAAAAGCCCCGCGCGAGCTTGTGCAGCAACCGCTCGCATCGCACTGATGATGTCGCGACGTCCTCCATAATTCAGTGCCAAAGCAACCGTCATCGCTCGACCACCCGCAGTACGTTCAACCAAGCGTTCCGTGGCTCGACGAGTTGCTGCCGGAACGTCCTCGTCGATGTCGCCAATTACGCAAACACGTATGCCCAACTCGACGTAGGTTTCGCATTCCTCTTCGGCAAACAGCTTGCATATGCGCATCAAGTTGTCGATTTCATCGGTCGGGCGCGACCAATTCGCACTGCTCCATGCGTACAGCGTGAGCACAGGAATGTGCCGCTCGAGGCACGCGCGAACGGCCAAGCGGACCTTCGCCGAGCCAGCTTCGTGCCCTTGCGCACGTGGCAGTCCGCGGGACGTAGCCCATCGGCCGTTGCCGTCGAGAATAAGGGCGATGTGCTCAGGAAGCGAACGGTTGTTCATGGAAGTGCCTTCGGAGTGCGAACGAGAGTGCGAGCCAAGATGAACATGAACGATGAAACGCTCGCGGTCCACGGAGCAGTCGTGGTGCGTTCATGGAGGATGTGTGGAGAGAGTGTTGAACAGGCGCCTCACCCCTAACCCCCTGCGATGAAAGCCGGGCACGTTCTCGCTTACGCTCGAACGGCCCTAGTCAGTGCATTCGTCGGGCTCGCTTCGCGACCCGACTCTTGCACTCTAGCCAGTTCACGATGGGGGGCTACGCCCCCCATCCCCCGAGATCGTTGTGATCCGCTTTCATCTCTGGTGGGTGAGGCGAAGCCTCGTCGGGACTCTCCAACTCC
>JANORL010001259.1:0-20837 GCA_031415295.1 Polyangiaceae bacterium
CCCATTGATATCGAGAGGCTAAGAAGCGTGCTCGAGCGTGTATCGCGCATTGCGATGCCTTCCTCGCCCGATCTATCCGTTGCCATCGCAGTCGACCTTGCGCCGCTCGAACAACTTCGACAACTTGAAGCCGCCGGCGAAGCAGGATTCGTCGCAAGCTTGTGCCGGGAATTCTTGACGGACACGCCGGTGCGGATACAGCGCATGAAAGATGCTTTCGCCCACGGCGAATTGAAGGAACTCGAACGAGATGCGCATAGCTTGAAGTCGAGCAGCGCGAGCCTTGGAGCCATGGAGATGTCGCGATTATGCGCAACCATTGAATTGGTCGCGCGGGCGGGGAACTTGAAAGGGGCGGAAACGCCGCTGGCGCAGATTGCTTTGGAAATGCCGCGCGTCAAAGCAGCATTCGAGCGAGAAGGTTTGGCGTAGCGTCTTGTCGCGCCCTCTCCGGAATCTGGCCATTGATCACATCTCCATTTCAGCAGACATAGCCCTGAGAATTGGCCTGCTCCCGGGCGGCCCACACAAAAGATCGCGGTTTTGAATGCCTTTATCGCGGGTCAAACAGCACTCGGCCGAGTTGGAAAGCCTGACGATATTGGCTTAGCCATCGCGGCAATTCTCTCCGATGACTGCGGATGGATGAACGCCCAGCGGATCGAAGCGTCCGGCGGCATGTTCGTCTAATCGCATCAGATCCAACTCCGCAATCCTTGCAACGGGTCGTTCCATGATGGAAAACGTGACCGCAATCCTTGCAACGGGTCGTTCCATAATGGAGTTTGAACACTCCGCATCAATTTCGTAGCCAATCGCATCATGATGTGACATCATGCGCTCGCCGTACAGGAGAAACGTATGCGTCTAACGACGATCCTCTTTCTATCAATATCAATTGTAAGCCTCATGTTTATGACCGGTTGTGGAAGTTCGGCACACAATTTTCGCACTCGTTTACCGGCCAGTCGGTCTGCATTCGACGCCATCGAAGGCCGAGCTGCATCTGCTGGGTGCAACGTTGGGTTTCGCGATGACGAATTTCCGATACTGCTCATTGATTGCGCAGACGGGCGCATCGCATTTCAGCGCGGAACTTCTCAGGGTGACGACGGGACGTTGCGACCAACCATTGCGACGGACGACGAAGCGAAGCGAGAGGTGTCGATGGAAGCGTCATGCGTTCGTGGATTACGCAAGCAATGCCAGGAATACGCCGAGCGGCTTCTTGGGGTTCCAGTAACGTCCGAGGAACGACGCGTACCGCTGGGGCCAAACCCTTTGGTACGTCCTGAAGGACAAGGCTGGTTTTGCCACAAGGTCGACGTTATGGGCATTCAGAATTCCGTTTGTTTACGTAGTGCAGAAGAGTGCGCAGATCTGGCTTCGCGGACACGTGGAAAAGTGGTGGAACCGTGTAAAGCGGTCGAAAAGGCGTATTGTGCGACGTACGGCACGAGTCACGAGAGCTGGCAATGCTCGGCAACGCTTGCGGATTGCACACGATTCGGCAATAAACCGACTGAAACGCAATCGGCGTGTGGCGCGTGGGAGTAAAGAACGATTCTCTCAAGATCGATTTGTGACGTATTGTCTTCGTAAGACAAACCATTCACCGGTACGTCGGGTGATGCGATGAACGTATCCATAGATAAGATCCTCGCTGCCACACGGGAAGCGCCTACCGCTGGATATTCCGAACGCCTCGATTTGATGGAGAAAGCCGCGCAATCGGCGCGGGCGTTTTGCCGGACGTTAAAAAAAATCGATGCATTGCAATCGCGGCCCGTCTTGCGAGCGATCTTGGAGATGCCTCTCTTTGGAAAATGCGCTCCGGAATGTTGCAGTGCGTCCTATGTTCATGCGGTGGAAATCGAGGCAAAGTGTGAAGTGCTGACGACATGGAGTCGCCTTGACCCCGAAGTGGCTATTGAATTGCCGCCAGCCCTTGTCGCGCAGCTCATTGTGCCGACGTCACGACGTATTGCGCTTGCCGCCATTGAATTGCTTGGTCGTTCTGACGCCGGACGACGATTTCACGCGGCGAGTCTTGTCGCTGCAATGGCGCACCCTCGTTGGCAGGTCGTGGAATTGGCGGCGCGAGCTCTGGGAAGACTAGGAAAAGATGCGCCTTGGAAAACAACCGATGCGCTTACCGAGGCGATGCGGCATAAGCAATGGCAAGTACGTCGCGTCGCCGCCAAAGCGCTTGGCGACATTACCGCGGGAAAACACGCGGCCTTGAATCATGCTGCGAAAAAGGACCGACATAAAGCTGTGCGGTACGTAGCGTGCAAAGTGACGGGCAAGGAATTTGTGTGGCCGTAGCGGTCGAGCGAGAATGAGGGGCTGACGTCGCGCTCACGCAGAATGCGATTCGGGAAGGTTTGGCGCGTGCTGGTTTGTCGGCACGAGGTCCTCAGAAGCAACGGAGAGTGCCGCACGAGCAACTCTCGCTGCCGTTTCCGAAGCTACGTCGCAAGTGACAAGCATGCCACGCGTCTTGCACGCTGAGGTGCTCATCGATGATACGGTGGTGATGATCGCAGATGGAGGCGATGGTTGGCCGCCTGTTCCGTCTCACGTGCATATCTACGTCAGCGACGTCGACGCGATATACAAACGCGCCCTTGAAGCAGGTGACGTTCAGTGCAAGAACCCGTGAAGAAAGATGATGAAGACAAACGCGACGGCGTGAAGGACGCGGGAGGCACGACGTGCTGGATAGCCACGAAGGTGGGGTAGGCGGCACATTCGCTTGCATTGCCGCGCCCTGTCCTACGAGACCGCTGCCTAACGACAACATGCAGCAGACGGCGCGGTGCGCCGCCGCTGATGCTGAGCGCTGGGCGCCACTATCTCCGTTCGATAAACCATACAAAGGAATACCATGGCGACAAATCTGAACCGTCCGAAAGACAATCCCTGGCAACTGAAGACCCCGCCGGGCACATCCGAATTCACAATGCATACCGAGGAGAAGGACGGTAAGAAAATCCTAGTCTGTACGGTCGGCAAGACCGTCCTTCATTACGATGCCCGCTGCGTTGACGATTTGGTGAAAATGCTGAAGAAGGCCGGAGATTGGGTGGAACTAGGCGGTGCTGATGAACAGAAGCCAGCGAAAGAAGGAACAGTAGAAGCTTGGGGCCGAGATAGCTCGAATCCTGTTGGTGGCTGGTATGGGTTGAAGAAGGGCTTCCGGGGACGATTCGGCGTCTATCTTCCACCACTACTCGAAGAACTCGGGCTATGCGAACTAGAGCACAACGCCAAAAACAACAGAATGAAAGCGAAATGAGTTCATAGGCGAATTCTCATCCCCAACCCTCGAGCTTGAGGTACTGTGGCGAAACGCATGGCTTTTTCGTTTCGACTGGCCTTCGTTTCCAGCGCATTCGTCATAGTCGCCTGGTCGACTCGCGCGGCGCCCGTGACATCGTTCGTTCCGCATATTGCGCCCCAAAATCGCTCTGTCGACTATGACGCTGCCGCGGAAAACCAACGTTGCGAGGCATGTCACTTGGAGATTGCCGCGGAATGGCGCCGGTCGCTCCACCATCAATCGTGGGATGATCCCGTTTTCTTAAAAGCATATGCCATCGAACCGCAAGCGTTTTGCCGGGCATGTCACGTCCCCGAAGCGGACCCGGCAACGACGCCTGCTGAATCAGCGCGAAGACTTGGTGTAGGATGTGTCACCTGCCATGCCTCCGCCGGGGAAATTGTCTCGACGAATGGTTCTGTGGCAACAGCGTCCCGACATGCCACTCGTGCAGATACCCAGTTTCGAACCGCAGCGGTATGCAATGGGTGTCATCAATTCGACTTTCCCGAACCGCAAAAAGCGCCAATGCAAGGAACACGGGACGAACACCGGACCTCCCGTTTTTCCTCGTCGGGTTGTCAAGCGTGTCATATGCCTCTATTGGCGTCGGCAGACGGCTCGAAACATCACAACCATGATTTTCGCGTCATGGGTAATACGGCAATGCTTCAATCGGCGCTTTCGGTGCGAGCGTCTCGTGGGACAAACGAACGTATTCATGTTGTTTTATCGGCTGCGCACGTCGGCCATGCCGTGCCGACCGGAGATATGTTTCGACGGCTCGAAGTGCGTGCGCGGGTTTTGAAGGAAGAACTCGCGGCCCGACCCGTCGTCTTGGCGCGTCGATTTGCGATGGTTCCGCGAGGAAATGGTCATCCGGGGTCACAACGTTTGCAAGTCGGCGACAATCGCGTTCCTTCCACCGGCGAAACGCGTGAAGTGGACCTCGTGTTTCCCGAGTCCATTCGAGAAAAAGACATTGCCTGGGAAATTGCATATCAACGAATGCCGGCGGGCATGGCGGCCGTATGGGGCGTCGATGCAAAGGCCGATGAAATCATTGTTGCTCAGGGAATTTTGCCTGCCGAAAAAGAGAACACCGAAAAAGAGCCAATAAAGCCATGAGATCCCTTCTGTTTGCTCCCCTGATGTTTGCAGTCGTTTCTAGCGTCGCATGTTCCGGTTCGTCGCCGCAAAAACCGACAACCGTGGACACGAAATCGAAGAACACTTCGAATGCGGGGTCGACCGCGGAGCCGGGCACATTCAGCTTGACCGTGCTCGATGCGCCGCCAATGTATGCAATCGATGGTAATGTCTCCGAATGGGGTTCTTTGTTGCCCAAAGTGGAGCCATCCAAGCCGGCCAAAGACCCCAAAGATGCCAAAGCTGAACCGGATAAAAAAGACGTCGCGGCGGCCAAGGTGCCATCGCCACGCGATGCGGAATCACACCTCGCCGTGTCGTTCACGTCCAAAGAATTCGTTATTGTGGGCGAATTGGGCGAATCTGCGGTCCAGACGGGGGTGGTATTCGGCATCGAATTCGACGCGCCGAACATTCCGTCAGTGGGGGAATGGGGCCGTGGAGGCTCGGTATGGTCCTTCGAATGCGAATATGAACACAAGGACATCAGCGATGGCTCGTGGGTTTTGGGCGCGCGTAATCCGCCCGAGGTCATTGAAGCATGCGAGCAGCTCAATACGGATCACGAAAACTTCGTCAAGGAAAACCTCACTCGTTTCCGTCGATTCTTTCAAATCAATCCTCGAGGAATCGCCATGATGGTGGACGGAAAGCCGCAACCCGTCGAAGGCGCCAAAGCGATGTTCACGCCGCAAGGAAAGAATGCGACCATTGAAATTTCTCTTCCTTTCAAAGCCTTGCCGCGCCTAGGTGCGTGGCCGCTCTCGTCGGTCATGCTTGTTGCTCGATTGGCCAATGCCGACGGTAAGGTCGAAGCCGATGCCGACGGTAAGGTCGAAGCCGATGCCGAATTGGGCGGGGCCGGTTTCACGTTGCCGAAACACGTAACGTTCGATATCGACGACGCATTGCTCGTCGCGGCTTTGAAGGCTGATATTCTCGAGCCTACGCGACCGCCGGGATTGTCATTCCAACCGGGCGATCCATTACACTTCGAAGCGATGGGGTATGAAGGCGATCCTACCACGGTAAAGCCGATCAAAAAGACGCTTTTTGACAAGATCGCGACGTTTGGGGACGTTGAAGTGGGGCATGTTCCGAACGATGGTTTTTCCGTAGCGACACGAAAAGCAGGAAAGTTTATCGCTCTTTCGCCGGCGCCGACGGATTACAACTCGCCTGCGTCGCTGACCTCGGCGGGCTTCGTCGAACGTGACGGCGAGCTGCATATTTTCTTCTTTCATGAGGCGCGTTATTCGGCCTCTCAGGGACCGATGCAGCCCCGTTGGTCCGTGACGGCCGTCGCGCGTGATGGAGCGCTACGCGAAGCAGCAGACTGCGGTGGGCCTTATGGCAATTGGCACGAGGCGTTTTCCAGGATGAGCGACGACAAACAGAGTTTTGCGTTTCGAGGGGCAGTGTGGCGATACGCGTACGCGCCAGACCCGAAACCCGAAGCGTTGTTGGAAGTCAATTATCGTTGGGATCCCCAGAAGAAACTGTATACCTGTACGGAAACGAGGCTCAAGGCGTTGAAGCCATTTCCGGTGAAGGGGACGAATTCGGCCGGCTCGGGCGGGAACCATGCGGCTGACGATATCGTGGGGCTCATGAAACGACCGACGAATTGGGAGGGATTGCGTGAAATTACGGTGACTGGTTCGTCGGCGTTGAAATGCGTGACGCAAACGATGGGACCAAAACATGGCGCATGGTTTCGCGCGTATTGCTCGGGCGATGCGGTGACGGAAGTGACGCCGATTTCGGGGCATCGAAAGACGCAAACAGAGATCAAGCTAGCAGGAGGCAAAGCCGAAGTGTTGACGCCCATTGCGGAAGGGACCGAGGTTTCTTTCACGATGAAGTTCGAAAAAGCCGGCGCACGAAAAATGACCATTCAGTGGAAGAAGGGGCTTCCGACACCTTCGGGCGTCATCGAAAAATGACGGATTGTCGTGCTGATTTGGATGGAGGGGCCTTGTCCGGGAAAGCTTTGGCGATCTCGACGGATCCGTCGCGTTGTGGCCGGCCCAAGGCATCACTTCATCTTCACGTTTCGTGTCGTGGGCAAACCATTCGGCACGTCGTCGGGGGATATCATTCAATGGGTCGGGCGACCTATCGGTGATGGCGGTTTCGAGCGGCTCGTGGCGCTGAAACTGATCCTCCCCCGATTCCATGATTGGACGGCCATTACAATCGAGGGTGCCAGGCAAAGCAATTACTCTTGTGCGAGTGCTTTCGCACGACACTCGTCAATCCATGCGCGGGCTTCCTGTTCGTTTGCTAAAAACGCGAGGGGCAAATCGGCGAGAGGCAACTTAAAAAATCGCGCTATTCGCAGATAAATGGCAATCCCTGTGCGGGCATGAAAACTGGCCCCGAAATACGCCAGCCGTGGTGGGAACGCGCGCATGGAAAAGCACCGAGGGGAGGATGATCACGGTACCGTCTCGATATATCGAGAGGCTAAGAACCGCGCTCGAGCGTGTATCGCGCATTGCGATGCCTTCCTCGCCCGATCTATCCGTTGACATCGCGCTCGACCTTGCGCCGTTCGAACAACTTCGACAATTGGAAGCCGCCGGCGAAGCAGGATTTGTCACAAGCTTGTGCCGGGAATTCTTGACGGGGCATTGATGGATTACCGGAGCTTCTTGCTCTCCTGAAGCGCCGCCGCGTAGTCGCGTTCGAGCATGCGACGCGTCTTGCGTGACGTTGCGCTCGCGTTCGCCAGCGCCAAGGCACACGTGTGTTCGCGAGTCGAGAAAATTTCTTGTCGACGCGCATTTGCCGCGAGAAACGCAAACTCACCGATGCGGTGGAGTGGTCGAGGATACCGGAACTCGACGACGACGTTCACGGGGCAGCCGCGCAAAGTTCGAAAATCGCCGTTTGTTTGGATTAGATGCTGGGGTAGAGTGCGCATGTGGCCATTGTGCGCACTCCTTTGGTATGGCGTCATATGCCTGGGATCCATCGCTTGCTAATAACGGTCAATTTCTGAGAAAGTCGCTGAAACAAAGAGGAAGAAATGCCGCAAACTTATCTGGTTTCCAATCAGTTCATGGTGCCAATCAAGCTTAGCGAAAAGTATAAAAAGCGCTGGCAAGTCATGGGTGGAGAATTCTATATCGACGTCGATTGTACGAAGCGAGTGAAAATCCCATCCAACGCCCCCCAAAGCTGCAATGACGCGTATAGCATTGCGGATGAAGTTTCATTCCATGCCCTCCTTACCAGTTGGATGGATGGCAGTTTGGTGCTTTACCGTGGTTTTCCAGGATGCCACTTCTGCTGGCCGGATCTACTAAACGGGGAACTCAAATCGGAAGGCAACGATGATTACCCCGAGTTTACGATGAGCGACAGCGGCAAGGGGACAACGAGATGGTTGCCCACTGCAAATCGGGATCTGGCGCGCGGCGTATCGCTACAATGTTGTGATGCACACACACAGATGCTTTCACTTCATGAACATATCCCGATTGGCTTTACAGTGAAAATTCCGGCCGGCAGCTTCCAGAAAATCCCACTGTGTTGGTTAAATGCAGGCGAAATCGTTGTAAAAGGCCCTCTAATCAGCGGTCAGTATCAACTGGAATCCATCACGTGGCTAAGAAACGGCATCACCTCATACATGGTCTGGCCAACGGGGTTCACCAACCTGTTCTTGCCGCCGCAACGACCTTATAAACCCTCCGCCATTGAACTGTACAAATGGTGGGATACCTGCCAGTTATGGAAGGCGGAAGTAAAGAAACGTCATTCAACGATTCAGTGATCTCGGTTTGGCCCGGACCCTCTGTGCCAACCGAATCTCGAAGAATGGTTGCAGATGTTATCGGCAACGGTGACGTAAGAGATGCGGATCCGTCTGGGGGCCCCCAAATCCGCACAAGCGTATTCAAATTCTCACCCACCGCACGGAAAATCTGTTAGCGTTGTGCGGTTCACTGCTTTTTGTCGGTCGAAAGGGGAGATACAATGCGAACAAAATCCGGGGCCTTCTTACTTGGTTCATCGTTGACACTCGCTGGCTGTGGTTCGGGCTCCGAACAAGCAGCGGCGGAAAAAATCACCTGGCATCAACACATCGCGCCCATGGTGGCCAAACACTGCGGCTCGTGCCACGAATCCGGTGGATCCGGACCCTTTGCTTTTGATACCTACGATTCTGCCAAAGCCGTGGCTGGCGTGATGCTCAATGCCGTCGAAGCTGGCACGATGCCTCCGTGGTTTGCCCGGGATACCGAAACATGCAAACCCACACGCCCATGGAAAGATGACCTGCGTTTGTCTGCGGAAGAAATGGCCAACCTACGCACGTGGGTCGAAACAGGAACGCTCGAAGGCGATGCAACCACTGCCGCGCCCTTGCCGGCAAAACCCGAACTGCAATTGACATCGCCGACGAAATCGATACAGTTTGCCACGCCTTATACCGTGGATGGCACGGCCGACGATTTCCAATGCTTCGTTTTGGATCCAGGAAATACCGAACTCGTATGGCTCACGGCGGCCCAGGTTCGTCCGGGAAATCCCAAAGTCGATCACCACGCGCTCGTGTATTTGGATGTCGATGGCGCAACCGCGGGTCTTGTCGGTCCCGAGGGGCGAGTGCCCTGTTTTGGGTTGCCCAATGCCAAAGGCTTCTTGTTCTCGGCGTGGGCGCCTGGATCGCTTCCGACACGCATGCCGGAAACGAGCGGTATGCCGATGAAGCCCGGTGCAAGGATCTTCGTGCAAATGCATTATCATCCGACGGGCGAAGGTCCTGAGGTGGATCAATCCACCGTCGACATTGAATGGACGACGACGCAACCCGCGTGGGAAGCTGCGCTCGCCCTCGTCGGGAACAACAAGAAGCAAAGTGCGGATGGTCTGGGGCTTCAACCTGGACCCAATGATCCGGGCGGCGTAGCCGAATTCAAGATTCCCGCCAACGCGGTAGGCCACACCGAAACCATGATCTATCGGCAAAAGATTCCGCTCGCTTTGCCGATCTTCAGCGTCGGAACACACATGCATTACGTCGGCACCGATATGGAGATTCAATTCAAGAACAACGCTGAAGGTGTCAATGAATGCTTCGTTGAAACACCCAAGTGGAACTTCAATTGGCAACGCCAGTATGTGTTCGACACGCCGATCAGCGAATACCCCGTCATTCACCCCGGGGACGAATTGCACATGAAATGCACCTACGACAATTCACTGGGCAATCCGTTCCTCGGCAAGGCGCTCGACGATCAAGGTTTGAAACAACCCGTCGACGTCGTTCTTGGCGAACAAACGTTGGACGAAATGTGCCTTGGGATCTTTGGTGTGCTCGGCCCTCCCGGCGTCCTCGAGCAGATCTTTTGACGTAACGGCACTTCGGTGCGAAGCCGAACGTCAAATATCTGCAATGTTGATGCCTTCGCGTCGATATGTCATTCCCGTCCAAAACCCTCCTGCTCCTAGCCGCCTCGGGCCTGATCACGTGCGCACGTAGTGAGTGATGGTTTGGAAGGACTACCCTCCGAAAAACGCGAGGCGCACCTAGCCGGCGAGCCCTCCATGCCGGGCCCTCGACGCGGACGCCTGGAACAAGCTGTGCTTGCGCCGAATGCGAAGCTGTGCGAGCAGGTTTGGCGTAGCGTCTTGTCGCGCCCTCTCCGGAATGGAGAGGGCGAATTGCACTAGGGGAATTCGAGACGGAGCAACGACTGCATCATTGCACCGTCATCAACCCAGCCGAGGCAGGCGTGAACGTAAGCCCGGCATTCGAGCCGGCGCCGTCGGTATCGCAATACGTAAAGTTCAGGCCATTGTCGAGGCTGAAGCGATACACGTAGCGATACATGCCGACGATAGGAGCCGTAAACGAGAATTGATATTCGTCGTCATTGACCGCCTGGAGGTTGTACGCGGCAGCCAAGAAACCACCGGTGGCATTTTGCGTGAGCGGAGTCCAAGCGGCCGGGCCATAACCGAACTCGGCAAGGACGTTTGGCGCTGCTCCCGGAGCTTCGGTCGTACCTAATTCGAAGATGCGGCCGTAGATGGGCGGCGTCATTTGTCCAGCTGTAACGATAAACGAAGTCGGGAACTGGACGTTGCAGAAGTCCGCTTCACCCGGTAGGTCAGTTTCGTTGATCGCGCCCGTGTACGTAAAACTGTTTGGCAGGGTAAATGTTCCACCGGCCGCGGATGCGGGATTCGCCGCAGTGACCCCAACGCGTGCGACGATACCTGCGTTGACAGGCGCCGTGCACGCCATTTGCGTGGCGCTGGTCACCGCACAGATGGAAGGAGCATTTGGTCCAACGGCAAGCGTCACACCTCCAGCGAAGTCGGTACCTGTGACCGTGATGGAAGTGCTCGCGGTGGCCAATGTGTCGTCAGGGGTGATTGACGTAATCGTCAAATTGACGGCATCGTTTGAAACACCAGGGGTTGGTGTGGGATCGCCATAAAAGTCGTTCCTGTTGTGGTTGGTATCGTTGCTCGTGGTATTGCGTGACAAACTCGCATTGACCGGTGGATACAAAGCCACCTGGGCCTCGTACATGGCGAGACCGTTCATTGCCGTATTGGAAGTGAAGTTCGTACCCATCGGCGAATGTCCCACGGCATCGAGCAACGTATTGTTGGAAGCGATGAGCTGAATTGCATCGCCGCCGTTGTTTTCATAATCAACGTCATTGACGATGACATCCGCCGGCGTAAAACCAAGCACCTGCGTCGTACCACCGCTGGCCAACTCGTCCGCCACCAACAGAATGCCGTCAACGGGGATACGGGTGTTCGCGGGAATGACCATTTCGGTGCCATTAAATGCACCCACGGGCGCGGACACACCTTCGACGTCGTCGAGCTTCATGCCGCCAGCGAGTGCCCCACCGGGCCCGGCGATTTCGATAAACGTTTTACCGTCGTCGGTGCTTGGGGCATCGATGAGGACCTCGTTGATGACTGCAATCTTGCAGCTTCCATTCGCAGCGCCGCTGGTGTTGGGAATGCGTGAACGAACGCCAGGAGCAGCCGGATAGAATGACGTACACCAATTCGCTCCGCTATCGTTGCCCGCGGCCGTGAGCGATGTCGGATCGACCTGCGTACTGGCACTAGCCACGCCAGGAAACGCCGTCAAGGACATGGGCGACGTGGGATCGGTATGGAATTGCGTGAAATTCACGGTGTCTTGCAGTACGAGACCGGCTGCGCCATACAACGAAATCGCGTCACCAGTATCGGCGAGGTCAAACGTTGCTCCTGGTGCACCAATCACGAATGCCGCACCCATGGGAATATTTCCAGCATTTGATGGATTCTTGACACCCCACACGAAACCATTGGCCGGAATCGTGACGGGCATGCCCATGGAGTCCGTGGGATCGGCCGCGGCACGAATCGACAGACTGGCACTCGTCGAATTTCGCATGGTATACCCACGAATATCGATGGGTGAACCCGTCGTATTGCGCAGTTCGACGAATTCGGTACCGAGAGCGCTGAATTCGCTGATGATCACGTTTCCAAGCTGATCCGCAACCATGGCCGGAACGCAGCCCGTCAAATCGCAAACGTTGAGTGGACCGCACGCAGAATCGTCCGTCACATGCGCTTCGCCGGTCATCATATTGCACGAATCAATCGTGCACGCGACCATGTCGTCGATGGTGATCGGCGTATGCGACACGCCCGTCATTGGATCGCAAGCGTCCGTTGTACAAGCATCGTTGTCGCTCGTATTCACTGGCGTATGCGACACGCCCGTCATCGCATTGCAAGCGTCAATCGTGCACACGTTGTTGTCGTCCACAACAACTGGCGTATGCGACACGCCCGTCATCGGATCGCAAGCGTCCACCGTGCATGCATTGCCGTCGTCGAACCCAATTGGCGTATGCGACACGCCCGTCATCGGATCACACGCATCCGCCGTGCAAACGTTGTTATCGTCGAACCCAATCGGCGTATGCGACACACCCGTCATCGGGTCACAAGCGTCCGTCGTGCAGGCATTGTTGTCGCTCGTATTCACCGGCGTATGCGACACGCCCGTCATGGGATCGCACGCGTCTGCCGTACACACGTTGCTATCGTCCACGCTCACTGGCGTATGCGACACGCCCGTCATCGGATCACAGGCATCCGTCGTACATGCATCGTTGTCGTTCGTCGAGACGGGATTTTGCACCGGCCCCTGCGCCATATCGCACGCACCAACCGTGCATGCATTCCCGTCATCCGCCGGCAAATCATTTCCGTCAAACGTCGTGCTCACGCCGCCCAGGCCATTGCAAATCGCCGTGTTACAATCGTTCGGGGTTTGGGATTGGAGGACCGTCCCTTGCGGTGCATTAGAAAATCCACAGCCGCCGGCGACACATGAACGGGTTTGGCATTCCGTATCATTGCCCGAACAATCCATGGGTTGGATGCAACCAACGCAATTGCCTACTCCATCGCAAACGAGCGTCATGCCCATGCCGCACATCGTGCCGGTGATGAGCGGCGGATTCGAGGGCACGCCATTCATGCACACATTGCCGGTACAGTCGTTTTGATCGACGGGCAAGTCGTTATCGTCGTTCGCCGATACGACATTACCCGCACCGTCACATTGATTGACTTTGCAGTCCTGAGCAATTTGCGCCGCAACAGCTGTTCCGGCAGCCACGATCATCGTGCCACACACATTGCCATTACACGTCGCTATAATGCATTCGTTCATCGTTGGCGTACAATCCGCAGAGGTTTGGCAGGGCATACCGCCGCCGCCGGCACCACCGCCACCCCCCATTCCTGCTGCGCCGCCCATGCCCGCGGTGCCACCAGTTCCGCCCATTCCACCGGTCCCACCAGAACCGCCCATTCCGGCATTACCTCCGGCCCCAGCGGCGCCGCCCATCCCCGCAACGCCTCCCACTCCACCAGCTCCACCCATGCCGGCAATTCCTCCGGCCCCAGCCATACCGGCCATACCACTGCTGCTGGTCGTGGTGGAACTGGTACTGCTGCTCGCGTCACCAGCATCTGGGCTGTTGTCGATCTGCGACCGATCCACCTTCGTGATGAGTTCGCAGCCCATCACGCCCACCGTAAGCGCTGCTGCTGCAAAGAAAAATCCGGTTGTCCTGCGCATCTTATGATCCTCTGCTAGGTTGCTGGTGTCAAACTGCTGCGCACCCGAAATCGTCGGTCGACATCGCTCGAAATCCAGGAGGATTCCGCGCTCCGTCGCCCTAGCTTTCGGGCGCTCGCGACGTTTGACACCAGCAACCTAGCGCGTCTACCACGGCAGCTTGGCGACGCATTCAAAAATCAACGGCGTTCGATCAATTCCAGGACAGACTGCGTGACCCATGTCGAACCGATGAGACCTCGCTCGCAAGCATTCTCCGCGGCCAGATCATTGCTTGATTGAGCGTCGTTTGCGCGCAGTTTTCACTTGGAAACGGGTAAAGGTACAGGCGTCGATGCCTCTTCAATGACCAAATCACGAACGGCATCGTCGAGTTCCGCACGGGCCATCGCCGCCTCGTCGCCTTGTTTGGCCATTTCAACAGACATGTCGTCGAGCTGTTTGGTCACATCCGCCAAGCGGTCGAGAAGCATCTTGCGCAGTTTGTCGGCGGCCATCGTTTTTTCGATAGCCTTGATGTTTTCGCGCAACTCCGCCGCTCGCTCGAGCGAATCCGAACGTTTTTGTCGCAATCTGTCGATCTTGTCTTCCGTCGTTCCCAAAAGCTTACGCAATACCACGATCCGGTCTATTTTCTTTTGCAGCTCCGGCAACAAACTCGAACCACGCGCGTATAACGCGAGTTTTTCACCGTCGGTCGTGAGCAGCACCCATTGACGTTCAAAGGGTTTCGCTTCTTCGATATCGATTCGTATCGGCTTTTGCGCCGTCATGGGTATACGAATGAAATACGCATCCGGCGTCGTTTCCGTATCTGGTGGCAAATTGAATGGTTCGTATCCCGCACTGCGCGGATGCCGAAGCACGAGCGTATTCGGTATATTGTGTCCAGGCGTGATATCATAGGACGTGACGAACCTTCGCCGATCATTCACCCGTAACACGCCACGCGCCAGTGCTACAATGCGCACGGGTTCTTCAAGCGATATGCTCGAACGTCGAACTGTCGTCGCGGTATCGACCGCATACGGAATCAATGACCGTTCGCCTGGCAAGAGACGCGTAATCACGCCCTCCCCCACGAATGTGCCGCCCGAAAATATGGACACCGATCCGGGCTGAAGTCCAATATCGCTTCTGTTGAGAATTTCCGCCGCTCGAAATGGATGACTGGCACTTTGCGGCGCCGCCGGATCGGGACGATACAAAAGAACATCGTCGCCATCCATCGGTCGATTGATGAGCGTGATCAAAGCCGATGATTTTTGCGGCAGCGTTACCGCATTGGCAATTTCGTAACGATACGTGCCGCTCGACGATTCCACCGAAATCGCCGCTTCGGGCACTCGCGCGAGGGATTCTTGCGTCACGGTCGACACGGAATGAGCGCCCGACTTGAAATCTTTGATCTCTCCGCTTTCACCTTGAACAATCTGGAATCCAACACGTCGATTGTTCCGCCGCCCGTCGTCCGTGGTGTTCGAAGCAATGGGTTTGTCGGCGCCATACGAACGCACAGACAACCTCCCCGAAGAAACACCAAGCCGCGTGAGCATCGTCTGAACAGCTCGCGCCCGGCGCATTCCAAGATCAACCGCCAAGGGTTCGTCCGATGAGGTATGCCCGTGCAATTCAATGAGCGTGATGCGGGGATGGGCCGTAAGCACATTCGCGATTTCTTCAATGATCGGTTTGCTTGCCGCCTGAACGGCATCCGAACCCTTGTCAAATTGCACTTGATGCAGGATACGAATTTCACTTTCGGTCATCCGCACCAATCGCGGACAGCCCGATCGTTGCGCATCTGCGTCGGCTCCGCCGCGTTCGTTCGGACAAGCATCTTGTTGATCAGCGATACCGTCGGCATCTCGATCCTGCATTGCCAAGTGGTCGGAATAAACCGGTCCCGTCACGCCCGTTTGCGGCCCATAAATCCCCTTTAATTCCGGACGCTGCATCATCGTCGGCGAACGTAAATCCGATGAATACGAAAGCGGTGAACCCGTCGCGAGCGTCACGCGCACATCATTCCAATCTTCATCCCCAACGTTATCAATGAGCGCCCATGCTTGCAGCAGCGCTTGACGTTCTTTTTGATCCTTGGTCGGCAAAATGATTCGATATGTCGCTTTCCACGCCGCCGCAGGGACCGCATAAGCAATGGAAACCGGACGCTTCGGACGCGGCGAAAACACAAGCTCGACTTCCGTTGGTTCCTCCAAACCATCGGCGCGCCCAGATCTTGGAAGCATTGCACTCACGGTCGAAGGCGTGTCGTTCGGCCCAAGGCCTTGTTCAACGACAACGACACTTTTTAATACATCGTCCACTTCCCGCTCACGAAACCGCAGCGACAAACGGTCCGACTTCATCGTCCCTGTGCGTTCGAAATATCCGAGTCCATTTTGGTAGAGCACGATGTGTTGCAACCGAAGACTCGGCGAGGGACCTTTTGCTAGTGGCGGTGCACACCCGGCAACGAAAACGGCGCACAGGGTCGCTTGCAAAACATGACGAATGGAACGCATGGGAGGTACCTCGAGAACGCGACATGAACCAACGACGGGCGATGATAAGGCGGATGGACGAACGTCCACAGCTATTCTTTCACGTTCGACGAAATATTCGCGCCCTCGATGCACTCCAGAACGCCACGGTTACACAGTAAATGCGGGCAAGAACTGACCCATTCCGTATCGCGCCCATTGGCCCAAGACGATCGGGCCTTGAACTGGCCCGTTGAATCCTAATCGCAACCCGAAAAGCGGCGTTCCCCGACCGCGGATTGGTTCTGATTTTTCGCCATGCACGACGTCCAACGCCGGCTGAAATCCATTAAAAACGACGCCACTCGCGAGAGCATCTTGCAATGCCGCAATCGATAAGAACCGCCCTCGCTCGATTGCTACCTGCAGCTTGGAACACCGTGGCAATCCATGCTGCTCGAGTTCCGAGCAAACTCGATGCTCGATTGCGTCAAAGCTTGACGATTGCCCATCATCGAACAATACGAGGGGCATTACGCTGTGCCAAACATCGGACGTACCAAAATGTTCGACTTTATCTAAAAATTCGGCCTTGTTACCAATATCGACGAGCACCACCATGACCGACGATTCACTATTCAGCTCGATACGGCGCAACTGTTTGAGTGCCTTTATGTCGCAGTCATCAAACCCGTCCGGCGCGTGAACCAATACATGGTCGACACGGGCATGCCGTGCATCGTGGGAAATGGGAAGCAAAAGCAGGGTATGCGGTGTGGGGGCTGCGGCTTCGCCCATTGGCGTGGCCTTAAAACAGGACGACAATTGCCCCTCCTTGGAAGAAAGTCGCGCCAACGTCGCATCGAGCGCCTGCATCCAAACCAATGCATCGAAAGGTCGAACGAGCCGCCCGTGGTGCAATCCATCCACGTCGAATGCTAGCAATGCCGTATCCATCGAGCCCGATCCTTGCCAATTTTTCATTCATCCGAACCGGATTGCTTGGGGCCGCGCGATTTCGAGAACAAAGACCATCCGGGGGCGGAAGGAACCTTCGCCGACGGCGGAATCGGGGGCATATTGTGGGATGCCTTGGAAGACGCCGGCGGTCGCGACGACGGAGGTTTCGTCTCCGTGATCGATCGTCGTGAACCATGAACAATCCGCGCAAAAACTTTTTCTGGCGTATCGATATCGTAACTGGTTTCGGATGTCAAACTTCGAACGATTCCAGAAATCGATTTGCACATGTCGGGCGCGCCTTGCACTCCACGCCGCGTCAGAAGTTGCGGCAAAATGCGGTCCAGCACCACGAGCATCGCTTTGGCATTCACCGTTTTCGGCACGAGCCCCGCGTCCTTGAGCGCCAGACGCAACGTTCCTCGCGCTTCGAGACGACTCATGCGCGACAATCCTTCGAGTTCGTCCGCGGCACGTTCGAACACTGGTGATTCGTCACTCATAGGTCCCCCATCCCCCCCAGGTGACGATACCGATTTTCCACGTAACGTGCATATCGATCGGGTGGAAAAAAGCTGAGAATAAAGGGAACGGCCGCAAGAAGTCCAATTGAAAAGCCCAAGAAAGTGCATAGACGAGCAAAATCAGCTCCACTCAAATGCAGTTTCACTCCGGCCATGATCAGCAGCATCGTCAGCGCAAGACCAAGATGCGCGAGTCCCCATAAACTGAATCGATCCGCCACAAGCGGCTCGGCCAAGCCAAAAAACACGCGACGACGCATAAGACGGGCATAATGAAGCGATTCCAAAGCCGCCCACGAATAACAAAGCGTCCGCAAAACGCTCCGGCCTACAAGTGCCGAAGGAACACCGCCTTCCCATGCAACGAAATGATTGACAAAAGGCATCGTCGCAAATGCAAGTGCAAGAAGCAACGATGACGCCTGGGCCCATCGCTCCTGTCGCCGAAAAACGACCCACACAAAACCGACCGTCGCGACAAACCCGAAATCACACAACGTTCCGGCTATCTCCGCTACCCACCTCGCTGGTACACCTGCACCAACCGCGGCGCCAACAACGCCAAACATATACCCCGCAAGAGGTAGCGCGATGGAAAGGCCCAACAACAGTTCCGGAGTGCGACGCGTTCGCGCCGCAAGCCCAAGCAACCGAACAGCAACCAAGCCCAAAACGAGGGCGAAAATGGCTAGAGCAACGAGAGCAACTGGCTTCACGAGTAGCTGTGGAATATAGCATCGATTCGACCAGGACGTCGAGCCTCGATGCACAAACTCAGCAGTTGGAAGTGTGCCCCTCAACCCGCCAATTTTTTGACCTCGACTTTGATGACCATTTCTTCGAGCGCAGCGATTTCTGCCACGAGTTCCTTCGGCGGTGGCTCGGCAATTCGAATCGCTGCGACTGCTGCTTTGGACCCTTGAAAAATCGTGTTCGTCATGTCGGCCACGTTGATGCCATATTTACGAATGATGCCGAGGACTTGTGCAAGCACGCCAACTTTGTCATAATGGCGTACGACGAGTTCGCATTTGGCTGGCGCGTGAGCTTCGACGTTGACGACATTGGGTGGGCGACCCGTCGCCACGTATTCGCGACAAATACGAATGGCCTCGGCGGCAATGGCATCTTGCGACTGCTCGGTACTCGCTCCAATATGGTGCGTCCCAACAAGCCCAGGCAAGGAAAAAATCTCCGCATTCAAACCTTGGGCGGTGCCACCTGCCGGTTCATTCTCGAAAACATCGAGACCCGCGCGAATTCCTTTTTCTTTCATCGCCGTGATTAATGCCGCTTCGTCGTGAAGACCTGCGCGACTCGTGTTGATGAACATGGCTCGCGGTTTCATATGCGAAAAAAATGCGGAATTGAACATTCCTTTCGTGTCTTTCGTTTGGGCCAAGTGTACTGACACGATGTCCGATTTTTGCGCAATCTCTTGCAACGACGAGCAATATTCGACGCCGAGTTCCTCGGCCCGAGCAAACGTGAGAGATCGTGAATTCGCGAGAATGTGCATCTCGAACGCTTTGGCTCGCTCGACGACGGCCAGACCAATCGATCCCAAACCCACGACCCCAAGCGCTCGTCCCTTGAGACCATCGGCCTTGGAATATTCTTTCTTGTTCCAGACGCCGCGACGCAAATCGGCCGTACCATCGGGAATCCGACGATCGATTCCGAGCATCAGGCCAAACGCGAGTTCGGCGACCGCAACAGCGTTTTTTCCGGGGCAATTCGACACAAAGATGCCGCGTTCGCTGGCTGCGGTGACATCAATGGTGTCGTATCCGGCGCCAGCACGAAGAATCAAGCCCAGCTCTTTCGCCGACGTGATCGTCGCACGATCGACTTTGGTACTTCGAACAACGACAATCTGCGTGCGTTGCGTTTTCTCCGGCAAAGATTCCGTCGTTGCACCGGGATCGTAGACGACTTCGAGGCCCAGCGATCGAAGATCGTCCAGGTAACGTTCGGGAAAAGCATCAGCAATGAGGACGCGCATGGGAGCGCATGTTCGCGCAAAACGAAACGTTTGTCGAGTCCCATTTGCAAAGAACTGGAGCGCTGTTGCAGTCAGCGAACGCGTTGCAGAATCTCGAGAACGCCTTGACGATGTTCGCTGGCCTTGGCGATCGAACGCGGCGTTTCGCCAGCCTTGTTTTTCACATTCACCTTGGCACCGCGAGCGACGAGGATCTCCGCACCACGGACGGAACCAAGAAGCGCGGCGTGATGAAGCGGCGTGTTACCTTTTTCATCCACGGCTTCAATATTCGCTCCGGCATCGAGGAGCAATTTGATTCCCGTTGCCGCCCCAGGATCGACAAACACCGTATCGTGTGGTTCGCCAATGTCATAATAAATGTGTCTAGACTGCCTGGTGTAGGCAAACGGCCCCCAATGCAATGGCGTTTGCCCATGTTCGTCTTTCGCTTCAATGTTCGCATGCGCCGCAAGCAATAGCGAAATGATTTCTACTTTGCGTTCCATGACTGCCACATGGAGCGGCGTGAATCCATCGTTGCTCATGCGCGAATTTGGAGATGCCTTTGCCGCAAGGAGTTTACGAACGGTATTCACATGTCCGTATTTCGCGGCCAAATGCAGCGCCGTGTATCCCCAATCATCCGCTCCATTCGCGTTCGCTCCTTTGGCGAGCAAAACGTCCAGGAATTCATCGAGTCCTCCTCGTGCCGCTAATGCCAACGCGCCAGCAGGCGTCGGTGCACCCGCGTTCCAAAGCACGAGCGCTCCTTGTTCGTCCGCGAATTCGAGCAACCACATGATGCTGAGTCCGTACGGACGAGCGGTCGCCGTGAGCAGCTTCGGATGCGCCGAGACAAACGCTTCGAGTTCGCTCTTCGTCGCCGGCTTACGTACCAAATCTCGGTACTCTTGGATCAAGGGTTCGTCGGAGGCAGGCGCCGCGAACACGGTCGGCGGAGGCAACACCGACGCGACAACCGCAACAGATGCGACTGGAGGTGTCCAAACACCAGGTGCGCCCACAAGCGATGAAGAAGGATCGGAGTTTGTTTTGACAGACGGTTCGCGCGTCGTGCATGCCGCCAGCAAAACGACGACCAAACCAGCAAAACGAGTGACGTTTGTCATGGCATCACGACTCCCGAAAGCATCCGGCAGAGTACCACCGGGGGATGGTTTTATGCGCGTTCTTTGCAGGCCGCCCTGGGAGAGGACCATTTCGCGGCGGCCGCGGGACCCCGAACTCGCCCGTCCAAGCACGGGCTCAG
>JANORL010001260.1:0-5850 GCA_031415295.1 Polyangiaceae bacterium
CGTCACCAGCCCCATCAGCAAAATGATGCCGATCATCGCACCCATCGCCATCGACGTATCCGCCAAAAATAGCCCCAAAATGGCCCCTACGAGTGCCAATGGTAACGTCAGCATGATCGTCAGCGGATGAATGAAGCTCTCGAATTGCGATGCGAGTACCAAATAGATGAAGATCACCGCGAGCAGCATTGCCGTGCCCATCGACGCGTTCGTGTCGGTCATCTGTTTGATTTGACCGTCGTAAAACACCGTCGTGCCTGTCGGCTTCCGCAATGCATCAATTTTCGGCACGACTTCCTCGACGATGTCGCCCAGGGTTCGTCCGCGCGGCGTCGCCCAAACCGCAATCTGTCGTCGCCGATCTTCTCGCTCGATCACCTGCGGCCCTTCGCCTTGCTCGAGCCGCGCCACGTCGCCAAGCGCCACAGCTCCTTTCGGTGACCACAGCGTCAGTCGTTCCACGTCCGAAGGGTTTGCCCGATCTTCGGGACGCATACGCACCCGAATCGGTACTTCATCTTTACCCTGACGCAACTTGCTCGCTTCTTCGCCTTCGATCGCCGTACGCAACGTCATCGCCAGTTGCGCCACACTGATCCCTTGATCGGCCGCTCGTTGACGATCCACCTGCACGCGCATTTCGGGTCGTCCTGGCGTAAATTTGACCTGTATGTCGGTGATCCCGGGTGCGGCTCGTAAAACCCCAGCGATACCATCCGCGACCGTTCCGATGTCTTCGTACGAGTCACCGCGCACCAAAATCATGATCGGCGCCTGCACACCGGCGCCTTCGACGAACGCTGGATCCGTGATCACCACCGATGCTTCCGGGATGGCCTTGGCCACTTCCCGCACCTGGTCTTTGAGCTGCGACAACGTCAACGATCGTTCGCTTTTCTTCGACGCCAACACGCGCCACTGCACCTTGTTCACGTCGCCATTTGGGCCGAGCGTTGCATAAATCGTGTGAATTTCTTTGTTCTGCAACAATTTCTTTTCGGCTTCGTACGATCTCCGTGCCGTCTCATCCAGCGAAGTCGCCGCCGGAAATTCGACTTCCACACTCATCTCCCCGCGATCCTCGGGGTTCACGAAGTCCGAACCCATCAGACCCATGATCATCCCCGTGCCCACGAGCGATCCAACTGCCAAAAGTCCCACGACCAACTTGTGCCGAACAACCCACTCGAGCATCCCTCGATACGCCTTGTCCATCGATGAAAACAGCCACTCGAACGGTCGCTTCAACCACGCAAACGGATCCTTCGCGCCATGCGCAATCGTCTTCGAAAACCGTGATGACAACATCGGATCGATCGTGAACGCGACAAACAGCGACACCAGCACTGCGCCCGACACCGTCAATCCGAATTGTCGAAAAAATTGACCCACGATGCCCGACATGAAGGCGACCGGGACAAACACCGCCACGATCGTCAATGTCGTTGCTAGCACGCTCAATGCAATCTCTTTGGTCCCATTCAGCGCCGCTTCCATCGGCGGTTCGCCCCGTTCGAGATGCTTGAAAATGTTTTCACGAACGACAACCGCATCGTCGATGAGCAGGCCGATCGCCAGCGACAAACCCAAGAGCGTCATCATGTTCAGCGTGAAACCGAGGACATACATCAGGAAAAACGTCGATACGACGCTCGTCGGAAGTGCCACGGCGCTGATGAGCGTCGACCGCAAATCGAGCATGAAAATCAGGATGATGAAGATCGCCATCGCCCCGCCATACCAAATGGCGACCTGCACCTCGTGCGCGTTTTCCTTGATGAACGTCGACTGATCCATGATGAGCGACGCTTTTAGATCCTCGGGAAAACTCTTCTGCATTTCCGTGAGTTTGGCGACAACCGCGTCCGCGACTTCCACCGTGTTACGACCACTCTGCTTGATCACCTCGAACGCTACCGCTTCGTCCGTGTTCACGCGGATGCGCATCCGCATGTCCTCGAAGCCGTCTTGTACGTCCGCCACATCACGTAGACGCACGGACGAACCATCTTTCGACATCGCCACAACGACATCGCGTAGTGCATTCACTTCGCCGAGTTCTCCGACGGCACGAACGCTGATTTCTTTCTCGCCGTCTTCGTAACGACCCGCAGGCACCGTCAAATTCGCCGCTTTGATCGCCGCGACGATTTGCGCCGGTTGCACTCGAAGCGCGTCGATTCGCGCCCGATCCAGCAACACTTTCACTTCACGCTCAGCACCGCCGCGGATATTCACCGCCGCGACTCCATCAACTTGTTCGAGCGCTGGACGAATCACATCATCGGCATAATTGCGTATTTCGCTGAGCCCTCGTCTGCCGCGCAACGTGTAAATCAAAACAGGCGTGGCATCGGTATCCAGGCGCGAAATAATGGGTTCTTGAATGTCGTTGGGTAATTTGAACCGAGCTTGGGCGATTCGTTCACGCACTTGTGTCGCCGCTTCTTGCACGTCCACATCGAGCTTAAAAATAACGACCGTCGTCGAAACTCCTTCGCGCGAAAAAGAGCGAACGCGATCGATTCCATTGAGCGAGATGACCACGTCTTCGATCGGCTTGGTGACTTGCGTCTCAATCTCCGCTGGACTCGCGCCGGCGTAAATGATCGTCACCGTCACCACGGGAAACGAAACGTTCGGAAAGAGATCGGTACCGAGTTTTCTATATCCAACGATCCCGAGCACCAGCAGCGCAACGGCAACCATCACGGTGAACACGGGGCGCTTGATCGCAATAGCGGAAATGTTCATGCCCATTCCTCCGAAGTGAACAAGATAATCGTCAGGACAAACTTTACTTCGCGGCGGGGGACACGTCGATCGCGTCGCCCTCTTTCACTTCGCTACGTGGTCGTGCAACCAGTCGATCGGAAGCATCCAGCCCTTTTCGCACGTAAATCACGCCGTTTTTACCATTCGAGTACGACACGCGAACCAGATGCGCTTTGCCCTCTTTCACCACGACGACTTCGTCTTGGGATCCTGGACGAATCGCTGAACCGGGCAGCTCCATCGTGTCCACTGGCTCTTTCGCCATGACTTGTGCCCGGACAAACGATCCTGCCAACAAGCCTGAATCCGGGCCATTGGGAATCTCGGCAATGAGCGGCACGCGACGAGTTTGCGGATCGAGTGACCCAAGAACCGCCGTCACTTTTCCCGTCGTTGTCGTCCCATCGAGCGTCACGGTCGCACCCACCACCACGATGTGGGCATCACTGTCCGAAAGGGATGCCGATAGTTTGAGCACCGACGTATCTTCGAGATGGAACAAGGGTTCGCCCGGAGCGACGATCTTACCAATGCCCGCGGGAACGCGCGTGACAAGGCCCGCGAACGGCGCCGTGAGTGTCGCATTGCCGAGCGAAACTGAAACGAGTTTTACCTGTGCACGCGCTTGTTCGAGTTGTGCAGCGGCCAGCAAAGCGCGTTGCGTAGATGTCGTTTTTTCAGCTTCGGCGATGGCGTTTTGCTGGAACAACGTATCGGTTCGTTTCTGCGAATCCTTCGCCATGTCGAGCGAGATCTCGGCCACCTTGACGCCTGTTTGAGCTACGCGCGATTGGGCCACTGCTTCGGCCGCATCGACGATCCCGAGCACCTGACCCGTCTTGACTCGATCCCCTGTCTTGACCCTGATGGTGAGCAGCCGCCCGCCCATTTTGAACCCAACGTCAGCCTGTTGAATCGGCTCGAGCGTGCCCGTGATGTCGACGCGAGGTTGCCACTTTGTCGGCTTGGGCGAGATGATTTCGATACCCGACGCCGTGATGGTCGGCGCCTTGGGATCGGCTCCCGCGCCTTGCGGCGTTTGTCGGGACGCTTCGAGTTCCTTGTTTTGCGCCACTTTGGCTTTGACGCGTATCGCCACCAGCGCACCAATGGCAAGGATCGCGATGATGGCGACGAGGCCCCATCCGTTGAATTTGCGTGTCGACATGGTCGTGTTTGTCGCCGTCGTCATTTCCTCTTGGCCTCTGTTTGCGGCGCACGCGATGTTTTGGCCGCGGAATGTAACTGGACCTTCTGGTTCACAATCGCGCTCACCTTCGCCGTGAATAAGCCGCGGGCGAGCAAATCTTGAGCTTGTCGTGCCCAACCTTCGATATCGGGTCGTCGTGGTTGTTTGATGATTTCGCGAACGAGACGTTCAAACGTGCCAGAAATGAGTCGCGCGACGATTGCCGGGTCGATGTCGCTTCGATAAAGCCCCATCTTCGTTGCATGCGCGATCCACGTTTCGCTCTGTTGCACCATGCCCGCGGCAAACTCCTCGAGGAGATACGCGTAAGGAGAACCGCCCCCACCTTCGAGAATCATCTTCATGATGCCTCGGTTTTGCCAGCAAAACTCGAACAACTCGATGCTTTCCCGCAGCCTGTTTTCAAGCAAAGCGGGGATGTCGTCAGGACCCGTGACCGTTTCCAGCTCTGGGAATTTTCCGGACAGAGCCAAACGGGCGAGAACACCTTCGACGATTTGTCGAAAGCAGTCTTCTTTGCTCTCGAAGTGTAGGTAAAACGCACCTTTGGACACGCCAGCACGCGTCGTGATTTCGACGACTTTGGCCGCGACGAGGCCGCGATCCGAGAACACCGCTTCAGCGGCGCGGAGCAAAATGATGCGGGTGCGTGGATCGGCGACTCGTGGCATTATTGACCGGCGGGTCACTATGGGGGAAAGTGACGCAGTTGGTCAAGGGGTCTGTGGGAGGTTTATCAATTTATTTCAACTGAAACGTCCCTCCTGTGGCTTTGGCGAGGGCGTTGAGTACGAGTTTACGATCGTTTGTAAAGTCCCCCGATGTTCCTGTGGCGATCGTGGCGACGGCGATCGTTTCATTACGCACGTCGAACACGAAGACTTCAATACCTGTCGTTCCCGAGCGATAGGCAGCGATCCAGGGCACGTCAAACGCTCGGTTCATGCGTTCTGAAAACTCGCCGGCCTGGTCGCCCATCACCGTCGACGACATGGGGTTTTTGGGACCTGTCCAGCGTAAACAATTCACAAGGTTGTCGGACAAGTACAGATTGCCGGTTTTGGGGCTATCGTCTGGATTCCAGAGTTCTTCCACGGTCACGATTTCGATGTTATTGCCTTTGGGTTGGCCTTCGATCCATACGGGTTTAGGCGCCAGATTCGATTCTCGCGGTTGTACGGCACCCACCGCTGGCAACTTCGAGCCTAGCTTAAAAAGTTGCTTACGCATGGTTGCACCTTGTGGTTGATATTGCGTAATCACATCTCGGACGGTTGGCCCGCCAAACATGACGTGACCGAAAACGATACCGGCGATGAACATCACACCGGACATGATTCGCAACAAGGTGCTATCTTTGGATTCGGAAACGCGTCGGCCGACAGCATCGAGCGACATTAAACCGAACACGCCGACCATGGCGATACCGGAAATCAAAAAATATAAATGGGTTTCTGAAGTGAGTGACAAGGTGTATCCGTCCCAAACCACGGGGCGGACGAAGGGTTTGGCAAGGAGTACCAATCCGACAGGGATGGCCATCACGCATGCCAAGAGACGTCGTCCCGTACCGAAAAGAATAAATGCCAGAATGCTAGTGACGACGGCGACGAGGACGGCGCGATCGGTCGTGTCATTACGATCGAGAAAATATGCAGTAGGTAAGAAAAGTACGCCGAACAGCGCGGTACATAGCGGCAGCCAAGCTTTTCGAAGGAAGACCACGGCAGCGGAAGGAGGCGCAGCGGTCTGTGGCGACTGGAGGCCGGAGTCTCGTGCGGCCTGCTGACCGGATCCCAAAAGCGAAACGTCGACCTTACAGAAATCGCAGCGTACGGCCCACGCGTTGGGACGAGGGGATAACG
>JANORL010001261.1:0-3668 GCA_031415295.1 Polyangiaceae bacterium
TCTTCGGGCCCGGAGTCGCGACGCGAGGCAGCATGGTTTCCGGTAACAGGAAATCGTTTGAACAGCAAGAACTCCTTCCCATCGGGTGCAGAAGCTCTCATAATGAAACGGTCAGCCTGTCTTTCCGTTAAAAAGCGGGAAGACGGGACACGCGTTCACATCGCTAGATGCAGCCGTGAACATGTGTTTCGGGAACATTGACTTCCGGGTGGTTTTTGCATCGATCCACTTGGACCTTGGCGATACTTCCTCATGGAACCGAAATCGGCTGCTCGAATTGGACCGTTGTCGGAGAAATCGTCTTCGTGCTCGGACGCTGCTCGGGTTTCTTTCGAGAAACGCGCTGGCGTTTCGCGGGGGTCCCTGCTCGGAGCACTGTTGGCGATTGGGATGTCAGGTGCGCTTCTTGGCGCATGTGGTCAGGACTCGAAAGCGGGAGGTTCGAGTACGACCGGATTGATGGGCACCGGAGGATCTGGTGGTGGTGCTGGTGGTGAAGGAGGAACCGCGGTGGTTCCGCCGACGCCGTACGAGTTGTTCTTGAAGGTCGAACCCGAACTCAAGATGAATTGCTACATTTGCCACCGGGAGAATGGTTCTGCGGACGCACCATTTCTTGCGGGAAGTACGCCCGAAGAGCGATATGCCAGCATTACATCGTGGCCGGGCATCGTTACCAAGACGGCGGCGGAAAGTATCTTGCTCACGCACCCCGACCAACCGACGCATGGTGGAGGCGAGGCGCCGCCACTACCAGCGGGAATCAAGCCTGATACAATCATCTGGCTTGATTCCGAATCTGCCAATGCCCCCGGTGAGATCATCGACCCGGGTCTTGCCGTAAAACCATTCAAACCGATTGGAGGCGGTGCGTTCAATACGGTGTACCTGGGGAGTCTTGGGCCCGACTTCGAGTTCGCGTCTATTTCGTTTAATGCCAAAGCGATTGGCGGGACGACGGACAACCCCACGATGCTTTGGCTCACGAACCTTACGGTGCACACCATTGCGGACAAACCTCTGCATGTCGTGCATCCGGTGTTCACGGTGTATCCCCCGGGTGCGCCAGCGGATCCCGATCCAGTGGACAGTTTCTCGAACGTGGACCAGACCTTCAAGATTGATACCGATCCGACGCTTGGTACGGGCGAGATTGTCTTGACGAACTGGAAAAAGGGTTCGTATTTGGGTTTGGCCTTCGAGATCATCGAGGTGTACGGGGGCAGCCCTGGTGGCGGAACTGGCTGCAAGGACATTGCGATGTTTCAAACCGTCGTGGTGCCGCAGATGCAGACCTGCATGATGAAATGCCACGGAGGCACGGATCCTCAAGCGAAGGGCACGATGAATTTGTCGGAGCTCAATGCGATGCTTCCGGCGGCCGCTTGTATCGAAGTGCGCGCGCGTATCAAACCCGGCCTTCCTGGGGAAAGCCAGATATTGCTCGTGACCAACCCAGGGCCCCCGATCGTCGTGCATAAATACAAATTCGATGGGAATATCAACCAATACAACGCATTCAAGGACGCCGTAACGCCTTGGATCCTGTCGGAGCAGTGATGATGAACTTTGGCAACATAACGTGGAAAGGAGCGGCGCTTGCGGGCCTCGTGGTGGGCTTGATAGCCTGCCAGAACGAGGACCCCAATAAGCTCCTCGGAGGCCCGAGCGCCAAACCCTGTCCTCCCGACACAGGAGGTGCGGGAGGCACAGGAGGAAGCCCGACGGGAGGCACTGCCGGAAGCGGGGGTGCGGTGTCGAGCTCGGGCACCGGTGGGATGTCCATGGCGAGCAGCAGTGGTAATGGCAGCTCGTCGGGCTCGGGAACGGGCAATGCGGTCCTCGATTCGCGCGTGGTTTCCTACAGTGAGGCGTTGCGCACGGCGGCCCTTAAACTCACGGGTAGAATGCCCACGCTCACGGAGATGGACAACATTCGGCTTGCTCCGGATCCGAAGTTGGTTTACGAAAAATACGTCGATGATTTTCTGGCTTCGCCGCGTTTCGCAGCGCGGATGATTGAACTCTGGAAAAACACGTTCCGATCGGGTGGGGAGGTTTCGGCCAATGCTCCGAATCGCGATGGAGCGCCGCACTTTGCGGCGAAGCTCATCGCCGAAGGCCTCGATTATCGGCTCATGTTTACCGCGACGAGCGGTACGTGTCCTACGTTCGACAGTGCGACGGGTACGTTCACCGCCACGGATTGTCCGAATGGACCCGTGACAGCTGGCGTGTTGTCCGATTTGGGGCTCATGTACCAATACGCGAGCGCGCTTGGTTTCCGCCGAACGCGTTTCATTCAGGAAACGTTTACGTGTCGTAAGCTTCCTGCGGAATGGAGTCCAACGCCCATTCCGAAAGGCGCCGGCAGTTACACGTCGCCCTGGCCGTTCGATTCGATCGCCACCATCGACAATGAGTTGACCGACGTGGACGGTCGCATTGCCTTCAAAGACACGACGGCGGCGATTTGTGCCAACTGTCATACGACGATGAACCATCGCACGCCGATTTTCGCGGCGTACGACGATAATGGAAAATACGTCGAACCCGTCTTGGGCATGGACGGAATTCTCCAGTACTCCGTCGTGGTTCCAGTCGAAGGAAGTCCGCCGGCGAAGATGTCCGATTACCTCATTCCAGGGGAAGTCACCGCATGGAAATTCGGCAAACCAGCGGCCAACGTTCTCGAATTCGGCAATCAAATGGCCGCAGACGACGAAATTGCCCGGTGCGCCGTGGTGCGCATGTGGAACTACGCTTTCTCGAAGGGCGACGCTGTGTATGATCTCGGCGACGTTCCTGATAGCGTCATTGGCGGTCTCGTCAACGATTTCAAGTCGAATGGCTACAACCTGCGAAACACGGTCCGAGCTGTGTTCGTCCACGACGACTTCGTGAGGTACTAATCATGGCGAGGACATTGATTAGCTGGGCTCTGCCTGGCATCTGCTTTACAGTGGGCTTCGGCTTTGCGGCTTGCAGTGGCTCATCGAATCCGGCGGCTGAATGCGAGCCGAGCCTTGCCAGCTCGACTTCGAGCAGCGGTACCGGTGGCACTGGCGGCACCGCCACGGGCACGGGCGGTAGTGCGGCGCAATCGAATGGCGACCCGGAAACGAGCACCGATCCCGATAACAACTTCCATCATCCGATGGAGCCGTCGCAACCGGGCCAAGCCGATCCCTTCGAGATCTTGAAGCAACGTGCAGCTGAGGGACCGCCCGACGTTCGCACGCGCTTGCATTCGTGCAACAAACTCACCTATTCGGCACTTGGCGACTTCCTCACGTCTCGCGGCGTGAATCTCGACTTGGCCGGTGGTGCGGTGCCTTCGGCTGGTGATTTGTACAAAGCTGCATCGACGAAAGATGCGCTTGGACTCGCCAATTACGAAGCGCGTATGGGCGAAGCGTACTACTACACGATTTCGTCGGCCACGAAGATGTTCGATATCTTCGTGCAAGCAGCTCCGCAAGTCATAACGAACATTCAGAACATGCCCGAGTGCCAAATCAATGGCGTCGGCAATCCGATGTTCGATCCCGTCACGGGCAAGTGCGACTTTAATGCCCTGAGCTGCATCATGGGACGTCCAGTGCTCGACGAAGACCTGACACTGTGTAATCTCATGATTTCGCAGGCCTCGCCGGCCGAACTCGACA
>JANORL010001262.1:0-5348 GCA_031415295.1 Polyangiaceae bacterium
GCCGCGATCACCGAACGCGCATCGTCGAGACTGATCGCGTCTTCGAGGATCAAGTCGTCGAGCGTGATGATTCCGACTGGACGTCCAGCTGACAGAACCGGCACGCGACGACATCCATGTTTGCGCATCGTTTCGAGCACATCCAGCAGGTCGTCTTCCATATCGACGCAAGCAATTTCGTCGCTCATGACATCACGTACGGTGGTTGTATGCGGGTCGAGCTCCGCAGCGACCACGTCGAGCGCGATGTCACGATCGGTGACGATACCGACGAGTTCATGAGCATCGGTGACGAGCACTGCACCGATGTGGTTATCCGCCATTGCCCGTGCGGCTTCACGGGCACTCGACCGCGGGTGGAGAATGACGAGCCGTGGACGTCGGTATTTTTCGAGAGACATGGTGGCTCCTGGGGGTTCGACGAACGGATGCGGTGCGAAAACGGTGCCGTTCAAAAAGGGCGGACGCTCTCCGCGAGCGAAGAGGGGTGTTCATCGCGCCCGGAGTCGAGTACATCGACGGGCATGACCGAGGCGTTTGCGATTCGCCGTGATTGGACTGTCGACGAAGTCGTGGCCATCCACGAGCTACCCTTTCTTTCGCTCATGGACCGCGCGCGTTCCGTGCACCGGACAAACCATGTCGATGGCGAGGTTGAACTGTGCACACTGCTCAGCGTGAAGACGGGCGCGTGCCCCGAAGACTGCAAATATTGCCCGCAGTCATCGCATTACGAGACCAATGTCACCCCTGAAAAAATGCTTGATGTTGATGGCGTGCTTGCTGCTGCCGAGCGAGCAAAAGAAGCCGGATCGACTCGTTTTTGCATGGGCGCAGCGTGGCGCGAAGTGAAGGATGGCCCCGCGTTCGATCGCGTGTTGTCGATGGTTCGAGGCGTCAAATCGTTGGGGCTCGAAGCATGTGTGACGCTGGGCATGTTGAACGAAGAACAAGCCCGCAAGCTCAAGGACGCGGGCCTCGATGCGTACAACCACAACCTTGATACGTCGCGCGAACACTACCGTTCGATCATCACGACGCGCACGTACGACGATCGTCTGGTGACGCTGCGCAATGTGCGTAAAGCAGGCATTACTGTGTGTTCGGGTGGCATCATCGGGATGGGTGAAAGTGTGCGGGATCGTTGCGCGATGCTGGTGGAGCTTGCGCAGTTGAATCCACATCCGGAGAGCGTTCCGATCAACGCGCTCGTGCGTGCGGTAGGTACGCCGCTCGAACATCTTCCGCCGATCGATCCGCTGGAGTTTGTCCGGATGATCGCGACGGCGCGTATCGTGATGCCGAAGAGCCGCGTGCGTTTGTCTGCGGGTCGTACCGAGTTGAGCCGCGAAGCGCAGATGATGTGTCTGTACGTCGGGGCAAACTCGATCTTCTACGGCGACAAACTGCTCACGACGCCGAACCCGGACGAGAATGAAGACACGGCGCTCATTCGCGATGCAGGTTTGTCCACGCGTAAGCCGATGGCTGTGGCAGAAGCTTTAGGCTGACGAATTCATTTATTGGCAACAACGGAAGCCAATGTGCGGAGCCGTGGTCGATCGCGCGATTGAATCGTCAGCGCCGCACGTGACTTCGGTTGCGGCCGATAGATACGAACCACCGCGTAATCGACATTTGTCGCTCGCACCCGTTTGTCCGTTACAGGAGTCCTCCCATTCGGTGACATTTCCGCTCATGTGATAAAGTTGCGGGAAGTTACCAGCACATGGCGTGATCGCTGGTTTGTTCTGTTGTAGGTCCCATACAAGCGAGGCGCCGGCGGCGTTTTCGTCGATACAATTGTTGCTATTGAACTGGGATCCATACGGATACACCGACGCACCCTGGCCCGAGCAGGCATTGTACCAAATGCTGACGCTGGCATCCGCGAAAGCATTAAAATCGACATTCGAGGATCCAAGTCCGCCACAAAGGTGTTTTCCTTGAACCTTGCAGTAGGCGTAGGCATCACACCAATCTACGTTTGTGACCGGGAAACCGTCGAATGTGGAGCTAGGAATTCCGCCGTTGGGAATATAGGTAGTATTCCACGAGCATGATGCCTCTTGTGGCGGCAAATTCGGGGTATTGATAAAAGCGATGTACGCTTTATTGATGACTTCGACCTGGTCGATGCAATACGTCACGTTACCCGGTGCTGATGCAGTGGTCATTCCTGGAGGACAAACGCATTTGCCAATTCCGCACGCACTGCTTACGCAATCGCTTGGATTTTTGCAATTCGCTCCCGGTGGACACTTGGGGCAAACGCCTCCGCCGCAATCGATGCCCGATTCCATTCCGTTGCTCACGCCATCACTGCATGACGGTGGAAAACAAAGCTTGTTGTTACAAATGCCGCTTTTGCAATCCTCCGGGACCATGCAATTCGAATTGTCGATGCAGTCGGGACAATCGGGGCCGCCACAGTCCATATCGGTTTCCGTCCCATTTTTCACCATATCCGAACAGCTTGGCGGGACGCACTTGCCGTTCACGCAACTTTGCGATGCGCATTCGGTGGACTCAGCGCACTCTGCACCAACGCACTTCAAGCACTTCGGTCCTCCACAATCGATATCGGTCTCTTGACCATCTTTCATGCCATTCGCGCATTCATCGGGTACCATTCCAGCACCCCCGGTTCCACTTCCAGCCGTCCCGCTGCTTGTAGAACCGGAACTCGAGCTTCCCGTAGGCGAACCGCCTATGCCGCTCGTACTTCCACTGCTGGTCGATGAACCAAGCATCCCCGTTCGAGGATCGGAATCATCCGTGCAAGAAGAGATACCCACAACGAAGAGCGCAAGACCCATCAAGGCGTGAGTAGCGTAAGACGTTTTCATGATCGAATCTCCATGCCCGTGCGGGCAGTTGTTTGTCGATTACGTGGCAGCCCCGCAATGCAGGATGGAGGGCTCGATGTTGCCCGCCATGTGCCAATGTCGTTGATGACTCGCAATGGTCCCAAATGCATCGCAAACATCGCCGAAGACGTTCGCACGCTCACTTGATCATGTCAAGGGACGCCCCAAGAATCCATGTCGCTCGCCGGTTTCGATCTTCAGGCGAGGTCGCGGTTATTCGTCGACGTTCGGCAATATCGACACTTCGATGCCGCTCGGCATTTCTTTGCTGTGCAGGATGCGATGCGTTGCTTTGACGTAATCGCTCGGCTTGGCCTCGAAGATGTTGGGCACGAATGTTTGCGGATTGCGATCGATGACGGGAAACCATGACGATTGCACATGAATCACAATGCGGTGTCCGCGTTTGAACGTATGGAGCACGTCATTGAGGAGAAACTTGACGCGCGTGTTTTCACCAGGAACGAACGCTTTGGGCGTTTCAAATCCGTCGCGAAAGCGACCTCGAATGGGTTCGCCACGTACGAGCAATTGTTCACCACCGCGGGAATCCTCCTCGTCGTTTGAATCGCCACGAGCTGCTTTTCCCGGCAGCTCATCAATGAGTTTTACAATCCAGTCAGCGTCGGAACCAGTTGTATTCACCCATAGATCCGCTGTCAATGGGCCGGCCAACGTTATGTCATTTTCGAGTACCGGACCTTGGTACACCAATACATCGGGACGTCTGGCAGCAAAGCGTTGATCCTCCGCCATGTATTCCGCCGTGTACTTCGATTGAATGTTTTGCGAATACGGAACGGGTTTTGCTGGATCACTCATGAATTCGTCTGCGGACGTCGTTCCGTCGGTGGCAGGTTCAAAAGCCAGCCGTCCGTCGGCATGTAGAAAAAGTTTGGCCGGTTTAACCGATTTCGGCGGCCACGCGTCGAATCGCCGAAATCGATTGGCTCCCGTCTCGAAAACAATCGCTTCGGCAAGTTTCGGATCCGGTCCGTCTTTCAGATGATGCTTGAAAAAAGCGAGCTCGATGTCCTGAAATACGCCTGATGTTTCGAAACCAAATTCCACAGCCCCGAGTTTTTCACCCTTCGTTCTATGCCATCCCCCATGGCGCCACGGCCCCATGATCAAACTGTTTTTCGATTTTGGATTGTTTTTCTCAATGGTCTTGTACGTTTGCAGTGGGCCATAAAGGTCCTCGGCATCGAACCAGCCACCAACGACAAGCGACGCTGCGTTGATGTTTCGCAAGTGCGGCAGAATGTTTTTGCCTTTCCAATTTGCGTCATAATTGGGGTGAGTCACGATTTCACGCCAAAATGGTCGATCGCCTTTGAAATGTTGCTTCTCGGCGTCGGCGAGTGGTCCAGCTTGCAAGAAAAACTGATACGCATCGGGCGTGCCCATGTCGAAAGGTTTCCACTTGCGATCGAAGGCGGGTTTGGGTCGAGGTTCGTCGAAACCGGCAAAAAAGCCGAATGCTAATTGGAGGCTAAACGCTCCATTGCGGTGCATATCATCGCCGATGAACCAATCGGCAATCGGAGCTTGTGGCGACGTTGCTTTAAGCGCCGGATGCGAATCGATGGCGCCGGCGGACGCGTAAAATCCCGGGTAGGAGGTACCCACCAGCCCCGCTTTGCCATTGCCTTCCGGAACGTGTTTCGTGAGCCATTCGATCGTATCGTACGCATCGGTGCTTTCGTCGATGTCTTTGGCGCCCTTGTTTTCCTTGTGCGGTCGCATGTTGACGAAGTCACCTTCGGATGCATTGCGCCCACGAACGTCTTGCCAAACGAAAATAAATCTCTCTCGTTCCAGAGGCTCGCTGGCCAGTCGCTCGCGATATTCGTCGGCACCGTACGGACTTGCTTTATAGGGCGTCCGTGTGATCAAAAAAGGATACGTTCGGGAACGGCTGGCATCGATGGGCACGTAAAGTGCCGTGAACAGCTTGATTCCATCACGCATTGGAATACGCGCTTCGAATTTGGTGTAATGGCCGCGAATGAATGCCGCCCGTTCGTTCCCTGCCGGTGGTGTCGAAGCAGGATTGGCTCCAGCCGACAAACTCGCGCTACGTTGTGGCGCGAGCGGCTCGGGTGGACAACGTGAAGAATCGACCGCCTGGCAACCCAGAACGCTTGCGTATATCGATCCAAGAAACCAAAAACCTCGACCGGTTGACATACCTGACCTCCGCGGAACGTTTTACGTGTTGATGGGACGAACTCTTGTCCATCTAGACGTTCGCCGATTCTCGTTGTGACGACAACGGATCATTCATGATGCGGGTTTGCTGTGTTCGCAAGGTGGGCTCGAGGGCGAGGAGCCCTCGATAACGTGCTGGCCATTCGTCACATCTTTTTCTTGAAAACCGCGGTCTTTTGCGTGGGCCGCCCGGGAGCGAGCCATTTCGCGGCGCCCGCGGGACCCCGAACTCGCCCGCCCAAGCTCGGGCTCAGACAGCGGGGC
>JANORL010001263.1:0-4531 GCA_031415295.1 Polyangiaceae bacterium
CAAGCGACAGCGATTGCTGAATTGTCGGCGACGATGTCTCAGTTGCGGCACATGGCCATCCAATCGAATGACAAGGCGCAAGCCGTCATCGACTTGTCCGATCGGGCCATGAATAGCGCCGCGGACGGTCGTTCTGTCGTCGAAGGTACCGTAGGGGCGATGGCCGAGATTCGCGACAAAGTTCAACAACTTGCCGAAAAAATCGACGCGCTCAGTACGCAAAGCCAACAAATTGGAGAAATTATCGCGTCGGTTGCCGAAATTGCCGAACAAAGTCGACTTCTCGCATTGAATGCCGCCATGGAAGCAGCGCGTGCGGGCGAACACGGGCGTGGATTTTCCGTCGTGGCCAATGAAATACGAAGTTTGGCAAGCCAATCCAAAGAATCGACCACGCAGGTGCGCAAATTGCTCAGCGAAATTCGTCGCGCGACGGACGCTGCCGCTGTCGCAATGCGCGATGGATCCGACAAAGTCGATGCGGGCGTCGTCCTTGCCAAACGCGCCGGTGAACGTATCGAAGTATTAAACCGTTTCATTGGAGAAGCGGTTGAAGCCGCGCGCCTCATTGCCACATCCGCTCGACATCAAGGAACGGGTATTGCCGAAGCCGCCGAAGCCATTCGCATCATCAATAACGATTCGAGTGTCGTTGTCGAGAACACGCAACGTTCGGTGAGCACCGTAGCCGTACTCAATGCCACCGTTGCCGACATCGCCACCCTCGTCGATCGAATCGGTCGCTCCGCGTGATCCTGCTTCGGGAGCTTTGACGCATCCCCTCCGTCCCATGTAGCATCGCGCCCGTGCCGCCCCTTCGCTACTTCGTCCCCAATGGTTTCACCGGGTTGTCCCTGCTGCTCGGACTCGCTTCCGTCACCATGAGTGCGCAAGGCGACTACCGCCTCGCCGCCTGGATGATCCTCTGGGGCGTTCTCCTTGACAAACTCGACGGTACAGCCGCTCGACTGATGAACGCCACCAGCAAGTTTGGTGTCGAGTTCGATAGCTTCGCGGATTTTGTCGTGTTCGGCATCGCTCCCGCTGCGCTCGTTTATTACCTGCTTCTCGGTTCTGGACACTACGTCGGCTGGCAGAAAACAGGCCTCATGGCCGCTTCGGGGCTGTATGCGCTTGCCCTCGCCGTGCGTTTGTCCCGCTTCAACATCACGACTGGCGGCGAAGACATTTTCTTCGGTTTGCCTGGGACACTGCTCGGCGCCAGCATCGCCTCCGGCTACCTCACATGGGAAAAATACGGCTTGCCCAAAAGCTGGCTCGATTATCTCCCTGCGTTTCTCGTCATTGCCGCGTTTCTCATGGTCAGTACCGTCCGATTGCCCAAGATCAAACTGCGCAAGAGCAAGGTCTGGAACGTGTTTCTCGCGACGAATCTTGCCGTTGGGTACGTCTGCGGCCCGCTGATGCTCTTCCCTGAATATCTGTTCGCGTGCGCCGTTGGGTATACCGTGGGTGGTGTGATCTACTGTTTGCTTTATCCCGAACAACCGCCAGCGGTCGGCTCCGAAGCTGCCGCCGAAACCGCCGAATCTACTGAATCTACGGAAGAAGACGCAGCCCAGGAGCGGCTCGCGTGACCTCGGGTTCTTTCATGTTCTCGCGACGAGCCATTGCCGCCTTCACGCTCGTCACGTTTTTGTTCGTATTCCCGTTCGTATTTCCAAACCACGCGGAAGCCAAAAAACCCAAGGCTCCCCCGCCTCCGTCACTCGACGGACAAACCATCGATTACGCCTGGGATGGCAAAGACATCGGTCACTCTGAACGTGCTTGGTTCGGACGTACGTTCGTGCATCGCAAAGCTTCCGTCGATGCCACCAAACCGCTCCCTTTGCTCGTCTTCATCCACGGCTTGAACTCCGAACGTATCCGCTACCGATGGATGGGTGGAGGCAACGAAGGTGATGTTCGACGGATCATGTCGGACCTCATGGACTCCGGCAAAATTCCACCGATGATCGTTGCTGCTCCAAGTTCTATCGTGCTCGATGCCGTCACGAACGCCGTGACGAGCTGGCCCGCGTTCGATCTGGATCGGTTTGTCACGCACACCCGAGACGCGCTTGCTGGTGTCGCCACGATCGACACTTCGCGCATCATCGTGGCTGGTCATTCGGGCGGTGGATGTAATGCCCAAGGTGGAATGGCCTCGGCGATTGGCGCAAAAAATCCCGTCTACGCGGCGCTCGCCATCGACACTTGCATGCTCGTCAATTTCGCTGAAGTCCTCGCGAACGCTCGTCACGACACGCATGTCGTCGTCGCTTGGCAATCACAGAGTTGGGACAAACGCCCTTTCGATCTGTTTCGCGCGCATTTTAAGAATTTCGTCAAGAAAAACCCGCCAGCCCCTGGTTTTCTGCGCGAACTCGAACACGTACGCGTCAAAGAACCCAGCCCGCACGATGCGATGGTCGGCATCACGCTGGGTCGTTGGCTGCCCACGTTGATGCCCGTTACTCCTTGAGCGGGTTTTCACCGCCGACCCCATGAAGGGCGAGAGCGAGGGCTCCCCGCCCTCGACCCGGCAAGGGGTAATACCCCTTGACCCGTGTTTGGTTCGTCCGCGATGCGGTCGAACCACAAAGGACTTCAGTCTCGACCAGCACGCAATCGCGATCGTCGACGGGTTCGTCTGGGTACAACGTGTGCAAGCTGTTGCGGTCGTCCGGGCAAACGCCAATCACGTATCGGCGCATCGAGCGATCGAGCGATCGAGCGGTGATGCCAAAATCGACTGCACACGGCTCGTTTCCACGCATCACGGCCGTCGACAAACCCACTTCGTTGGTGCACGAACCATCTCAGTTTGCGGGAGTCGGCATCGGTGCCAGCATCGGCTGGTGCCAAGCACCGCGCATACGGGAAGTTCCGTTCGGATCACAGTCGCCTGGCCAGAGGCGGCAGCACGCTGCACACGACGTACGAGCACGATTCCCATACCGACCGCGTTGACGTTTACGCACCCCCGTGATGTTCTGGCGTGATGCTGAAGCATTGTATTGTGCGATTAGGCATCGTCTTGTGGTGTCTACTTATTGCATTCTCGCAACTGGGGTGCGCGTCGCGTTTTAGCGTAGAGGCATTGCATGCATTCAATCCGGGCGCGCCCATCGCCCAGGTTTGCACGCGTACGCCCAACGTGCATCCGCGCCTCACCCCCTAACCCCCTCTCCAACTGCGCATTGCTACGCAATGCTTCGTGGAGAGGGGGAAAAGACCCTCGTTTTTCAGGCTCCCCCTCTCCACGTAGCGCTGTAGGCGCGGAGTTGGAGAGGGGGCTGGGGGGTGAGGTGCGACACGTTATCGTCTTGGCGTACGCCGAAATTGCCCAAAGGACTGGTCGAGATTCCCATTTCGGAAACCACGCGGGAAGCGTTGATTGCAAGTTTGTCCGTCACGTCGGAGGACCTCGCGCAGCAATCATCAACGTTCGCTGCGGAATTGAAGAATCAACCCATCGACAAACTGTTTTTGGCGCAGGCGGGTGCTTCTTCCTTTGTTATTTCGCCGCAACGCCGAGCGGACGCAGTGCTCGAGGTGGGCCATATTTTGCGCAACGCAATTCGGAACGCCTTTCCGAAGGTGAAGGGGCCGAGTGGCGAAGAAATCAGCGTCCTGGACACAAACAAGGGTCAATTCATTGTTGGACTTGGCTTGGGTGCGACGGACGGCGCGCTTCCGATGGGAGGCGTTGTCACCGATGTTATGATCGAGTCGGGCGTTTTGCCGAAACCGCCGCAAATGATTCGATTGGGCAAGAGTACCGGCGAAATGGGCATTGGATTGGTCCAATTGGGCATTGGCGGTACGACGGCCGTTGGCGGAGGTGCCGCAACCATGACGGGTGGCGGGGCCATCGTGGGCGTGCCCGTATGCATTGCTGGCGTCGCATTAGCAGCGAATGGCGCGGTGACGTTTATCAATGGGGCCAGGACGTTTATTTGGACCGTTTGCCATTGGGAAGAAACGCCCGCCATGGCCGAAGCGTTGCCATTGGCCGCGACAGCATTGAAGGGACCGAATTCGCCGGCAGCACCCGCAGCAGCAACCGCGCCAGCTGCCGGCGCGTCGAGCGGCCAACCTGCGGCAACGCCAGCGACGAACCCCGGCGCGACCAAACCTGCCCCGGCCAAACCCGCCAAGCCCGGCGGCCCCAAAAAGCCCTCGACGAGCAAACCGGCCGCGGTCAAGAAGCCGTGTCGATATGGAGCCACGCAGTCCAGCGCGAGTACGACCACGTGGTTCAAGTGCACCGGGCAGATGCATCATGGAATCACGGCGCAGATTCACCGGGCGTTGCAAGAGCACGACACCCTGAAAAACGTGTACAAGTATCGCGACAACCGTTTTGTATCGCAAGCCATCAACAAAGCCGCGCACAAGGGATGGCCGACCTGGCATCGCGACATGGAGCGCGAGGTGGTGAAGTGGCTCAAGCAGTACCACAGCGCCACCCCTGCGCAGTTCGAGGCGGGAGGTGCCTAACATGCGCGGTAGCGACGTGCGC
>JANORL010001264.1:0-25823 GCA_031415295.1 Polyangiaceae bacterium
GCTGCAAACTAGAAAACGGAAAGGTCACCACGCCGGAAGGCTTCAAAGCTGCGTACGAGCAAATGTACGAAGCTGGTCTCAAAGGCGTTGGCGTTGATCCCGAGTACAACGGTCAAGGCGCTCCGCATGCGCTCACGATCCTCGTCGAAGAGCTCATGGCCGGGTCAAACCCAGCTTTTGGCATGTACGGCGGTCTCGCCCGTGGCGTCGCGGAAGTCGTCCATGTCTTCGGCACAGCGCGTCAGAAGGCGCTTTTCTTGAACTCGCTCTACGCCGGCACATGGGGCGGAACGATGTGTTTGACCGAATCACACGCTGGTTCGGATGTTGGCTCCGCACGCACGAGCGCGAAGAAGATCGAAGGCAACCGCTACAAGATTCGCGGAACGAAAATCTACATCACGGCCGGCGATCACGACCTCACGAACAACATCATCCACCTCGTCCTCGCACGTGTCGAGAATGCGCCTGCGGGAACGAAGGGTTTGTCTCTCTTCATCGTCCCCAAGATCCGCGTCAACGAAGACGGGTCCCTCGACAAACCCAATGACGTCTTCGTGAGTGCCATCGAGCACAAGATGGGTATCAACGGTTCAGCAACGTGCGTGCTCAATTTCGGCCAAGAAAATGACGATTGCATTGGGGAACTCCTGGGTGAAGTCGAACATGCGGGCATGGCGCAGATGTTCCGCCTGATGAACGGGGCGCGCATTCTCGTGGGAGTTCAAGGCATTGGCGTCGCATCGGCGGCGTACCTGAATGCGCTCGAATACGCACGCGAACGTCTGCAAGGCCCGTCGATCAACCATTGGAAAGACCCTACGGCGCCACGTGTAGCGATCATCGAACACGCCGACATTCGCCGCATGCTCCTCGAGATGAAAGCGAAGGTCGAAGGTATTCGCGCGCTTGCCGTCAAGCTCGCCATGCACTCGGACATGGCGCATTTGTTGAAGGGCAAAGACGATCAAAAGGCGCAGTACCACCAAGGCCAGGTCGATCTGCTCGTGCCACTGGTCAAAGCATACGCTTCGGATCAAGCCTTCCGCGTGTGCGAGTTGGCCATCCAAACCTACGGCGGTGCGGGTTATACGAAGGATTATCCTGTCGAGCAGTACTGCCGTGATGCGAAAATTTTCTCCATCTACGAAGGAACGAACCACATCCAAGCGATGGATCTCGTGGGTCGCAAATTGCCGCAACGCGGCGGACAGAACCTCCAAGAATTCCTGGGGGACGTCGCGAATTTCGTACAAACACACAAAGGGCATCCGACACTTGGTGCGGCCGTGTCGGAACTTGGTGCTGCACAAGAAGCGGTTTCAGGTACGTCAATGCGTCTGCTGATGTGGTTCCAATCCGGGCGCATGACCATGGTGCCGCTTGCGGCCAACCGGTTCCTCGAGATGATGAGCGTTCTGTCGGTTGGATGGCTACTGCTCGAAGGTGCCGTCATTGCAGCGGAAAAAGAGCAAGCTCTTCCCAAAGATGGCTCGGGTCCCGACCACGCGTTCTACCAGGGCAAACACCACGCCGCTATATACTTCGCCAGGCATTTACTGCCGGAAGTTCGCTCGCACGCGGAGATACTCGGCCGCGAGGATCGCTCGGCGCTCGACATTCCCAACGACGCATTCGCGACCGTTTGACGTCAAACATTTTGGCGTCAAACGAAACGGAATAGGCTGGTTTTCACCGCGAATCCGATCGAATAACGCTTCCGCTCAGAATCCTCCCTCCAACCCAATACTCGGCACCGTCACCGGTCCGATGCGACTCTGTAAGCACCCGTCGCTCGAACACGAAACGCTCGCCGCTTCTTCGTTCAACGTGGCATTGAGCATTTCAATGACCAGCGACAACCAACGCTTTTTCTTCATGGTCCAGCGTTTTTCGATACGTGCGTCGATGCGAAAAAATGGATCGAGCCGGTCGCGTCCCCATTGTGCGGCAATATCAGGCTCGACGGGCAAGCCGGTGTAAAACACCACGCGCGAACCAAGTCGCCATCCACGCCCCGCGTCGAAGGAAATAGCTCCGTTCAATACATGGGTTCGATCGAACGACGACACCGCGGATCGATTCCCGATCTTCCTCGTCGATCGCGACAACGTATACGAGACAAACCCACCGATTCGTTCGGTCAATTTGCGACGAATGTAGATTTCGAGTCCCAAGGCATTACCGAGCGCACGGTCATTGAGGATCGCCGGTCCGGGGCCATCTTGTGCAGGGCCATCGGGACCATCGGAGCCAGGCGGTCCCCCGGGTCCCATTCCGCCGCCATTACCACCGGGAGGACCGCCATCGGTCTGGGCGGTTCCCAACGTGTCGTTCATATTGAAAAACCCATTCAGGAAAAACGTCCCGCTGGCTTTGAATCCGAACGGCAAATCCGCTTCGACCCCGGCGCTCGATTGCGCTGCTGTTTGGAGACCTCCCGAGAGTTCCCCGATGGCCAAACCTGGTACTGGTAAAACGAAGGCGGGAGGCTGATGCGCCAAACCCATTGCTGAAAGCAGGCGGATTTTCTTCGTGATCGGCACACGCATTCCCATGCGAGCATCGAAACTCATGGCTGTGGAACCACGAGAACCGAACCAATCCACGCGCGCACCGGGCGTCAATTCGACACCACGCCCCGTCTGGATCACTGCATCCGCGTACACACCCGCGGCAATGTCCTGCCTTGGTGGAAACAAAGAATTGAAAAGGGATTGCTGATTTTCGTCCTCGGGAACGGCGATGTCGTACGAATCCATGTTCGCATCGACACCCGCTCGAATCAGCACGGATTCATTGACTCGATGCAAGATTTGGCTTCGTGCAGCAAAAAGAAAATCGCGGGCATAAATGCCCGCTTGCCCTCCAAGCGCCGTCCGATCATACCCAAATGTCACCGCTTGTCGCAGTCGCGTCTTCGTGCCAATTTCTGCGTCGTATCGTAAATCAACGCGATGGAACTGCGCGTTGAAGAGCGCTTGTTCGACGCCGGAATCGTCTTCTTGGCCGAGGTAGTCGTACCCGCCAAACGCGAAAAGTGTCAGGTGTTGCGTGGGCGTGATATCGTACGAAACACGCGCTTGATAGTCCCAATAATCGAGTGTCGTTCCTGGTGCAAAAAGCGAAAGAGTGGCAGCTGTATACGAATAACGACCTCCTGCCACAACAGAACCACGATCACCGATCGGCGCTTCGACCAAGGCCCCCACATCAAAGAGTCGCAGATTTCCTTCACCACGAAACTCCGCCTTGGGTTTCGTCGTTTCGCCCGCAACGATACCGCCGGCAAATCGACCATATTGTGCGGGATATCCTCCAGGATATAAATCCACGCGATCGACGAGCGCCGGATTGACGACGGAAGGACCGAGCGCCAAGTGGTAGAGGTAAGGCACGCGAATATTGTCGAGAAAATAACCTACGTTTCCAGGAGGAGCCCCTCGAATATAGAAAAACGGCACGCCCGAAAAAATGGGCGTTACGCCGGGCAAACTTTCAATCGCGCGAAATGGATCTCCAAAAGCTCCTGGCAAAAGGCGAACTTCCGCTCGTCCCAACGTTACTGTCCCCGGAGCCTTTCTTTCGCCAATAGCCAGAACCTCGATAGGAGCCACGAGCGGTTTGGGTTTGGCCGGTCCATTCTGCGTTACGTTTGGAGCCGATTCGTGCGTCGTCGGCAAAGAGGTAACCTCCAAGCGTGGCGCAACGAAATGCACCAGTACCCGAATGATCGCCGCAATAGGCCTCCCGTCCCGCGTTGCAGGTTCAAAACGCCACGCCGCCGCTGCACGCGTGGCTTGACCCGCATAAGGCTCGTCGCCTTTGACATTACGTGCGCCTTGCACACTTCCATCGGCCGCCACCGTGAGTTCGACGATGACATCGGCTTCTAGCCGTTTGTCCGGAGACAAACCATCGGGGTAAACAGCCGTAAGGGCAGTAAGTGGCCGCGGCGGAACCAGCTTAGGAGCCATCACAGGAGGTTGCGGAATGGGCGCATTGTCTGCGGCAAACGACGTCGTCGTGCCCAACAACATGACGCAAACACAGGACAAGCCCGCAAAACACCGATTCGATCCGCTCCACAAAGAAAACATTGCCGGTCAGGCTACCACAAAGTCTTCCCGTAGTATGCGAGGGTCACAAGAACAAAACTCCGAACCGATTCGGTTCGTTCGAACTCACGCTTCGTGTTCTTGTGGTAACTCAGTCGTTGCAATTGGCTTGCGAGAGCGCTGCCTTTTCGACATCACAAGCGCCAACACCTCGAACGATTTCGCATCGTACCAGAGCGGATACGCGGTCGGCAATCGCCGGACATGCATCGAAGATACAACCGACGTATTCGTGGCTTCCGACCTCCGGCGCACAATCCAAACAATGACGCGTCTTGGCTCCGTCCGATAATCCTTGACCCACCCATTCCGCAGCGTAATCGCCATTGGCGAGCGCACACGCCTCGAAATGTTTATCACGCGGGAAATATGGGCCAATGAGTTGACACATTTCATCCGTGGAATTCGGTCCATAACCGATGGTTCGCACTTCGGGATTTTCAAACGTACACCGAGTTTCGATGATCTCCCCAGCACGTAGCTTCAAAAACGGATCGTAACTCGTAACCGGCGGTTCGAGCCATTTGTCCGTTTCGTAAACGACTTCCGAGGATTTGCCCTTCGTTTTCAGGACGTTCGCCGAAAACGAAACACCTCGCGCATGCATATGCGATTGCAAGTTCACGATGGATAGATCCCGTGATACCGGGCAACGCAAACGTGCTGTCGACGTACCTATGGGCGGCACGTGGAGCAACTGATTGTCGAGGTACAGTACACCCGCCTCCATTTTGACGTTTTCGCTTGGAATCGTGGAAAAATTTACACGCGCCTCCACCTTCACGGATTCCGATGAAGCATTGAGATAATGAACACTCATCAGAACGATGGTCTTGCTTGGTAAACGCACCGCGACTCCCTCGGGCAAACCACGCAGCATTCCGGGATGACCGAAAATTTCGCTCCCGCCCAACACGGAGTCGATTTTCCAATGATCGGTCACGCCTTCCGAGCAATCGTGAACTTCCGCTCCATTGACGAGTGCCCCTTTTTCGTCTTTTTCGGGAATCGTCGCATACGGCGTCTTATACAGCAGAATGTGGTGCCCGGCGCGGCTGAACTGAACGGTTTCTTCGTGCACGAACAAATCCTCGTCCGGCATTTGAAAAAACCGACAACCATAAGATTCTTGCCCTGGCGCAATCGTCTTGGTCATTCTCAGCTGAATTCCTTGCCCCACAGGAGGCGCGGCAAGTAGACCGATGTCGAGATTTGGATCGTGCAACCTCTGAGCGTCCTCCGGCGTGCAAGCGGCAAAAAAAATGAGAATCAATCCCATCATGACTTTTTTCATGCTCGTCCCCCAGAACCCGTGCGCGTGCGACAACGTTACGACTCATTCCGTCGTTGAGCATTGGCCCTGTGCAGAGAGCGTGCCAGAACGATTTATTGCAAGGCAGTCGGAAGGAATCGCTACGTAAGATCTCGTGTTATCCGTGAAGCGATTGTGACGTCGATACGCAGAACCTCAATAACAATATTTGGATTCTTTGCAGGATTCTTCTTTGTGCGGGACAGGAGGCGGCTGGCGCGGCGGCGGCTCCGCTTTGTGTGGTTTTTCGTCGACTGTCGTTATGACCGCTACTCCAGCAGCGGCCATGATGATTCCCAGGACGAACGTCGTCCAAAGGACGGGTTTCACTTCTTCGTACGTCTCGGGTGACATACACGGCCCGCGCGTTTCAATTTGCGGATTGTCCATGTTTGGCGTGGTACACCCAAACGCCAAGATGCCCGCCGTTGCCGTGGCAATTCCGCCCGTCGCAATCAACCCCACGCCGATCGTTTTTCCCACCGAACCACAACCGGACATACATGACAACATCACGATCGTAAGCAGTGCACATGGTCCCCGTCCGCGCAGAAACGCAAGCGAGAACGCCTCGCGGCAAGGTGTTGTATCGCGGCGATGTTTCATCATGCAGGCCCCAGTTTGATTTGGCAATTTGGCGTCCCTACGATTCGCATTTCTGCGCCTTGCCATTACCAGCGCAACCAGGTTACCATGGCGAGATGCGAAAACCAATCCTTCTCGTTGGCTTGTTCTCCTCCCTCTGTTTCGCCGCGGCTTGCGAAGATACCGGCACCACGACCACGTCTTCATCATCGTCGTCATCTTCGGCATCGTCGTCTGGTTCCTCGTCATCCGGAGGCGGAATGGAGAATACCGGCGGAGGTGGTTCGGGCGGCAGTGGTGGCAATGCAGGTGCCGGGGGCAGCATGGTCAAAAAAGATCCGCTCGACGGAATGGGAACGGTCGAGTTGGTCAAAAGTAACTATATGTTTACGGAAGGGCCGCAATGGATCCCCAACAAAGGGACGCTTTTGTTCAGCGACATTCCAGCCAATCGAATCTATGAATATACGCCCCCGATGGCATTCACGACGTTCCGCGATCCAAGCGGCAATTCCAACGGCCTAGCAATCGATAAAAAAGGATTGCTCCACGTTTGCGAACACAGCGGACGACGCGTATCAAAAACGGACGAAAATGGGATGGTCACCACCCTCGTCGACAACTATCAAGGCAAAAAACTCAATAGCCCCAATGACCTCATCATCCGCGATGACGGCAATGTCTATTTCACCGATCCGCCCTACGGCTTGGCCAATCCAAACCTGAACGAACTTGGCTACCAAGGCGTTTTTCGTGTAACTCCTGCCGGGGTCATCGAACTCATCACGAGTGATATGTCGCGACCCAATGGCATAACTTTGTCGCCCGACCAAAAAATTCTCTATGTCGACGATACGTCGAATGGAGAAGTACGCGCATATCCGCTCGCTGCGGACGGCATGCCGGGTACGATGACCAACTTCGTTACGACCAGCCCCAATCCCGACGGAATGGCTATAGACGACGAGGGGAATCTATTCATTACGACGAGCGTCGGTGTCGAGGTTTATTCCGCGGATGGAACGTTATGGGGCACCATTGTCGTGCCCGAACAACCATCCAATTGCGCATTTGGCGATGGTGATCGGAAAACGTTGTACATCACCGCACGGAAATCAGTGTATCGCGTACAACTGAAGGTGACGGGGCCGTACTGAAAAGTACACAGATTGCGCGTCCACGTCGCAATTGTACGTTTCGACGCGTAATTTTCGAAGCCAAGTGGCCTTCGAAACCGTTTGGAAGCGTTAGGAACAGACCGCTCGGCTTCCTCAATCGAAGTGTAACGCGTTCGATGAAGTGTATCGGTCTTGGCAATCGAGATGGAAGTCGTTTGAGCGGACCCCTCGGCCTTCACGAACGCTGTAAAGCGGGATCGGGGAGACCTTTGGGGCTGCTCCAACGATGTTTTTGTTGGATTTCGAACCGAGTCGGCCTGCGTTATCGAAATCGAATTCTGCGACATTGATTCGGCGTTCGTTGAACGGTTTGGAAAACTCGGTCAAACCGAGCCTTCCTGAAATGCTTGGCAATTCGTCCGATTGCCCGTACGCTGCCCGCAGGAGCAACGGCCCCGCATATGAACATCCCTGACCGCGATGCCCATCACAAGCTTGAACTCGTGGTTTTCGCCGCCGGCGATGAAGCGCTCGTCGTGCCACTTCCCGCCACAGGGAAGGTCATCCTTGGTCGTGCCGAGGAGGCGACGGTACGAATCGATGATCCATCGGTTTCGCGCCGTCATGCGGCTTTGCACCTCGATGTGCCGATGCGAATCGAAGACCTGGGAAGTTCGAACGGCACATTCGTGCGCCGTCGTGACGAACGATCAAGTGTCGACGATACGCGCAAAGTCCATCGAAAGCCCGGCGAAACGTTTGCCGTCGACGTGGGAGAATGCATCGTCATTGGTTCGGTCTTCGCGACAATTCGTCGGTCCCCGGCAGCTCGCCGAGGTTCCGATCCCGCTCCTGCAGCGCCCGCGTCCGATCGTGTCGTCGTACAAGCGCCTGTGATGCAAGCTTTATATGATCAAGCTCGACGAATGGCGCGTTCCGACATGAGCGTACTCATTCTTGGCGAAACGGGCGTGGGGAAAGAAGTGCTGGCCCGGGCCATTCATAAAGAATCGCCGCGATCCAAAGGCCCATTTTTGGCGATTCATTGCGCGGCGCTCAGCGAAAGTTTGCTCGAAAGCGAACTCTTTGGACACAAAAAGGGCGCGTTTACGGGGGCGTCGGAAGACAAACGCGGCATTTTCGAGGCTGCGCATGGCGGCACGTTGTTTCTTGATGAAATTGGGGAATTGTCCCCGGTCGTTCAAGTAAAACTACTTCGGGCACTCGATGATCGGGCGGTCATGCGCGTGGGTGAAAGCACTTCGCGCAGAATCGACGTGCGGTTTATTGCGGCGACCAATCGTGATCTTGCCCGGGAAGTGGGCCAAGGCATTTTTCGGAGTGATTTGTTTTTTCGCCTGGAAGGCGCGTCGCTCACGGTACCACCGCTATGTGAACGTATCGTGGAAATCATTCCTTTGGCGCGATTTTTTCTGAATCAGGAATGCCGCAAAGTCGAACGCGAAGTGGCGCCGGACATCGCGACGGATACGATTCGACTGCTCGAAGAATATGCGTGGCCTGGAAACGTGCGTGAACTTCGCAATGCAATGCAACGAGCGAGTGTGTTGTGCACCGAGGATGTCGTATCACCCGAACATTTGCCGCCGCGTATTTCCGGACAAGCGCCCAACATTCCCCCGGCGCGAGGCAGCGCCCCCGAAATGCGCACGCCAGCTCCACGGGCGCCCAACGTGACGCAATCGATACCGCCGGCGGATTTACCATTGTCGCCGCAACAGATTGAAGAGCGAGACAAAATCATTGCCGCGCTCGATGAACTCGCGGGAAATCAGACGCGGGCAGCGGACAAGCTGGGGATCTCGCGACGAACACTGGTGACACGTCTGGAAGAGTATCGAATACCGAGGCCGAGGAAAAAATGACGTTGCTACGATTTGCCGTCGCCATCGCGGTTATGTGCATGGCGCTTGCGGTTCCACGGTTGGTATTGGCGCAGCAAGCATGCGCAATGAGCAGTGACTGTGGCCTAGCGAAAGCCTGTGTTGGCGGCTCGTGCCGAGATCCGATCTATTGCTCCGAAGACAAGGATTGCGGAAACCTTTTATGCAACCAAGACCTTCATGGTTGTATCTGCCAAAAAGACGACGATTGCGGAATTTCAGGCACGTGCTCTCCTGAAAAAATCTGCAAACCTCTGGACACCACCAGCGCATGCGGTCGTGGTTGCTTGGAGAACGCTGAATGCGGCGCGGGGCAGAGTTGCACCTTCGAAACGACGTACATCGACGAAATTGGTTTGTGCTGTCCCCGCATCACGGGAACGCCTGAAGCCGCATTTTCGTGTCAAGTCGATTGGTCACGAGCGGACGGAAAATACGAATGGATACTCGCTGGACTGCTCGTAACCTGCGCCTTCAAGGGTCGAACCCGAACACGAACTGCGGGACGAAAATAAAGCTCGGCAGATACGCAATCGACGCGTCGAAGACAATGGTGTTGGTCCCTTGCCCACGGGGAGCCTCGACGTAAACCGCAGGTAACGCTGGGCCTTCTGTGAGCAACAACAATGCTCCGACGGAAAAACCGACGCGGAATTGCTGCTTCTTCCACACGAGCCCCATATCGAAGGCTGCAAAGGACGGGACCGACTGGACAATCTCGCGTCCGTTGGCCGCATAGCCCAATTCATCGATAGATTGGCGGACGCCATTGTGAACCACTTCGACGACATTTTTCGACTGTGCGCCCATGAGTCCGATGCCCGCGCGGAACAAGGCATTGGTGCCCGAATCAATTTGAGGTTCCCATGCCGCCGAAATTCCCATGAATGGAGCAAATGTCGGCCGATTGCGAAAGTAAAACTCATTGATACGGTAATGGGATTGCTCATCAGGTGTGACGTACATCAAGCCCATCGCCAGCGCGACAGAAAGTCGATTGGGAAAACGATATCCGTCGTGCGTTTGGATCAAAAAACCGGTCATGGTCGATAGATTCGCCTTCGAGTCTGATACCACGCCGCCTATCGCCGGTCCTCCACTGGCCTGGACGAACCAATGGCCATGAGGGGGCGGCGGAGGAGGAGGAGGTGGGGGAGGCGGGGGGGGCAAATGGACTTCAAAATGTGCTCCGGCGTGTCCGTCAAATGTAACACTTTCTTCGGGTTTTCCAGAACGGAGCACGTGAAGTACATGCACACCGGGCATTAGGTATATCGGCTCGGTGCGTGGTAACGAACCACAAGGTTCGCCGTCGATGGAAAAGGCTCCGGATGGTTCGCGAACGTCGACGAAAAGCACTCTTTTTCTGAGTTTAGCGATGGTTTCAACGATCAATGCACGTTGTTCGGGGTCGATTTCACGCGGGAAATACTCCATCACTTCTTCATAAAGTGCCAATGATTCGGGATAATGTTCGGTTTCGAAGTAACAAATGGCCGCATTAATCGTGTTCGCCCAATGATACCACAACTCGCGTGACCGAAGAAAAAGGCTTAATGCGCCGTCGTAGTCTCGAGTTTGCAGGAGGGCATTGCCGGTTTGAAATCGCCGGATCGCTAGCGCCCGATTGTTTTCCGTCACGTCCATCGTTTGCACGAGCGAACGACGAGCGGGCACACAATCAGCGCGTGCTTCACGCGTACTCGTGCACGCCAAGACGGCAATCCACAGGAAAGGTATCAATTGGCGGATCATTTTGCACCAAGCATTAGACTGCATTCTCATCTAGGGCTTCTTGGGCTGCATTGCCTCATTACCAGCAGGGGCGACCAGAGACGTTGGATGTTGCGTCGATGTATTGATGTTCAGTGTAGAATTCGACGGTGCAGGCGATAGGTGTGCCCTCGGCTTGGCTGTCGCAGATTCCACAATTTCAGCAATCGATGCTGTAGATTTTGTACGCACCGTCGTTAGTGGCTTGATTTGCGCGGATGTGACAATTGGCGGCGGTTCAACGCTTACAACGGACGTCAATGTGGCTGTGGTTCCTTTGCGTTGGGATACCAGTTTGTCCAAATCTGCGAGCTTTGAATCCTTGTCTTTATTGCCTTCAAGAATTTCTTCGATACGTTTAATATAACTGATTTCTGTTTGGAGCCGGTACTGTTGCATCTGAATATAGATGAACCCCGTGGCGATCGATACCGCAATCAATACCGCGCCCAAAATCACGAAAACCGCCTTACTGCGTCGACTCGCCCGAACGCTCGCCCGCACAAAATCCGCCGCATTCTCCGACAAACGTATACGTGTTTTTCGCAAAAGCTCGCGGGCAAACCCGAGCCGCCTACCCGTCCATAACCCCACACTCTCCGTATCGCTTTTCCACCGCACGCCGTCACGCTCCAGTTCCTCCGCAAGCATTCGATCCGCACGCGCTTCGGCAATCCACGATTGAAGCCGCGTCCACCGCGTGAGTAATGCTTCGTGCGCTACGGTCACGCCTTCTTTCGATGGCACGAGCAGTCGAGCTTTGAGCAAGATAGTAATGACCACTCGGGCACTTTCCCCAGCGATCTGCACGAGTTCATCTTCGCTTTGCGCGCGACGTGTACCTTCGGGCGTCGTCAAGGCAAGCAATACCGAACGGACGACATCCAGAGAGTCCTCTTCTTTGGCCGCAAGCATCGTCGCTTCGGCATGCAGTTCGAGTGCTCCTTCGATGCCGCCAATTTTTTCGAATGACGCACGCGTGAGGCGTTTTTTTTCGGGATCGCGCTCATTCCACATTTCCGCCAATGCAAATTCGACGAGGGGCATGGCATCCGCAACACGATCGATTCCACGAAACAATTGCTGCTCGAGCGCCCCGTCTTCAAATTGGTATCCATACCCTTCGAGCGCACGGGTGACGCTTTCGTGCCAATCAATAGGACGAAGGGGATCGACAATACACAAAGATCTCGAAAGGACTTTTCCCAGATCGCCTAGACTCAAAAGGGAATCGAGCAGGTCGGTACGCGCAGCGACGACGGCCCGTACGCCGGACGGCACACGTTCTCCAATACAGGCGAGAAATGCAGCCGTCTCGTCACGACTTTCCGGCATGGATGTGGTCACCAGTTCTTCGAGCTGATCAACGAATACCACAATGCCGCGTTCGTCCACGTTCGCGCGCTCTTCCATCGCCGCGACGAGCGACTCGGTATCGAGCAGCGGCGCATCCGCAATGAATGGTTTGAGCGCCGCCACAATGGCGGTCCATGGATCTCTGCCGGGTTCGACAATCGCTACGTCCCACGCTTTGGGCCATTTGGCCAGGTCGCCTTCGACGAGCGCAGGCAACAACGATGCCCGCGCCAAACTCGATTTTCCGCTTCCGGAAGAACCAACGAGTGCGACTAGGCCCCTACCACGAAGCAACTCCATGGCTTTGGTCGTCTCATTGCGGCGGCCGAAAAATACGTCCCGATCCTGCGCTTCGAATCGTCGCAATCCGCGAAAAGGGCCTTCGCGCTCGGGAGGAAGGTCACGCTTGTATCCGCCAAGGTCGAGGCGTATTCGTTCGAGTTCGTGTTCGACTTGTAATGCTCCGCGAGGCCTCAGTTCAGGCCGTGGCGCAACGAGTCGCTCCACGAGTGTCGCTAGTGCTGCTGGAATGCCAGAACGCCGCGAAGCAAGTGGTTCCGGTGCAGTTTGTCCAGACGCAACTCGCAGATCCAGGAGCGCAAGACCTTCGACGGTTTTGCCAATTTGCGCTGGTAAAGCCCCCGATAAGCAGCGATACAACGTGGCGCCTAACGCATAAAGATCACTCGATGCAGAAGGCGCCACACGCCGACCAGCACAAGCGGGATCAATATACCCCGGCGTGCCCGTGGCCATTCCAGTCATAGGCGCAGTGACGTCGGCGGAAGTTTGTCCCGATTCGACTTCGGAAATACTCGCCGCAATCGCTCCGTCGAGCCCGTCCTCGCTCGATGTAGCGATACCAAAGTCAATGAGTTTGTAGTCTCCTCGACTATTTTCGACGATATTGCCGGGTTTGACGTCGCGATGGATGATTCCCGCTTGGTGGGCAGCCGCAAGAGCGGAGGCGATCGTTATGCCGACGGAGAGAGTTTCCGCCACATCGAGGATATCTTCGGAGCGTAAACGGTCTTCGAGGGATCGACCAGCGAGCAGTTCCATCGCGAGGCCCATGACACCAATGGATTCGTCGATAGCGATCGAATAAAAACTGGCAACGTGGGGATGCTTGACGCGCTCGAGGGCGCGAGCTTCTTCGATGATGTCGTCTTTGTCGGCACCGAACTCGTCGAGGGCAAACAGCTTGACTGCTGCAAGGCGCAGCTCGGTGCGTCCGTACATCTCGCGGGCCACCCACACAGGTGCATAACCGCCTTGGCCGCGTTCTTCCACGAGCCAAAAGTGGCCGATTCGTCGCTCCGACGCGGGGCGTTCGAGCAGTCGTACAAGGGCGGGGGGGCGCGTCTTCATTTGCTGTGGAGGTGACCAGAATGCACGATGGAGAAGCGGACGTAAAGGGAAGCCTGGCGACCTCGACAAACGCGCTGGTAATTCGACAAGTCATGCGGAGTTTGGGTGTTGGCGGTTCATTTCTTGGTTGCGGGGAATCGGAATATGCGGATAGACTTGGAGGTATGGCGCGAATCGTCGAGTTTTCCGCGCGCGAGCAAGATGTCAAGGACGAGCTTCTTGCCGAGTTGTTCGGTTCGCTCGAACTCGCGGCGGTCCTCGGCAAGGCCCATGGACTACTTTCTCATCTGGTGCCTGCGGATCACGGCGCGCTTTGTGTGAGCCGTCCTGAAGGAGCTTCCAATTACGACTGGGTCGTCGCGGAAATGCCTGCGGCATTTTTTGCCGAATATGCAACGATGGTCCCGCATGATTTCGTACGCGCTGCCGTGGCTGAATCTCCGAATAAGGTTCTGCGCGATAGTGAAATGCTTTCGCGCCGAGAGATTGAAGAAAGTTTCTTGTATCGACATTGCCGTACGATTGGTATGAAGGTCGAACACGTCATGGCCATTATGCTTGCCGAAAAGGATTCGCCATGGCATGGCGGGCTTGTGCTGTATCGCGGTCAGAATGTGCCGTTTTCGGATCGCGAACAGGCTATTTTACAGCACTTGTCGCGATATTTTACGGCGGCAGTGCGCAATTGTAAGAAGTTTGGCGAACTCGAACGACGAGGTTCCCTTCTCGATACACTTCTCGTCGCTCGCAATTTCGAAGGTATCGTCTTTGAAGCGAATGGCAAAGAGATCGTCCGCACCGCAGGCTTATCGAAATTGTTGATCAAATGGTTTCACGCGGCAGAACTAGGCAACAATGGTTTGCCGCCTTTCATGACCGAGCGATTGATTTCCGCTGGAAGTTCATTACAATCGGTTTCTTTACCCAAACCGTGGTGGCGTCATGGCCACGCGGTATCACCATCACTGTCGCATTTGGAATTACGCGTGAGTCTCCTGCCATTGCCGGAATCTCGCGGCACGTTTGCCTTGACAATGGAGGAAGTCCCGCAACTCGTACCCATTCCTCCCGCGTGGCGCGACGTATTGACCGCCAGCGAAATCAGGATCGTCGAGCGCGTGTGTTGGGACAATGCATTGATTGCTTCAGATTTGGGAATTTCCGATCAGACCGTCAAGAAACACCTCAGTCGATCCTTCGACAAACTGGGCGTCTCGAGCCGCGCCGCACTCATTCACGCAGCGTGGCGACTCTGTTCGTCGATCTCCATGGCGGAGAACATTCCCAGATAAAGAGTGGCGGTCACCGCGGCGGAAAGGGCAATCGCTTCCGTATCGCTCGGCAAAGAAACGACTCCTAACACGCGCCGAAGCATGTCGATATGGTGTTCGTCCGCGTCAGCGTGGCCTTTCAAGAAACGCACTCCTTGCTGGATTCCGGGAATACAGTTTTTCTTGACGAGGTTGTCGGCAGTCGTTCCGGCGCGTGCATACGACAACGATTCGAGAATATAAGCCGTTCCCAAAAAACCCAGGGGCCAGCCCGCTTCCACTTGAAAATGATTCCACGCAATGTAGGCCGCCACTGCTGTACAAGCTGGAGGCAATCGTCGCTCGTCCATAGGGCGATCAATGGCTGCGAGATCGGCAACGACCCACTTTTCATGACCCTCTTCTTCGTCCGCCTTTTGTAAAAAGAGCCGCGACAACGTAGGCGCTCGGCGCAAAGTAGCCAGCCGTTCGCCTGCTCGGCGCAAAAGCGGACGAGTTTGTCGCACATACAGATACGTTTGCTCGAGAAAAACGGCATATTCGCGGGTATTGACGTCACCTTCCAGGAGCCGCCGGGCCGTAGGATGTTCATCGAGCGCATTGAGGAGTTCGCGGACCGACAAATCGAGGGTTTCGACAAGAGAGTTCACGGTGGTATTCCTTTCCGAAATCAAGCAGCCATAGCTACGCGTTCATGAAATGGTCTTTGATCGGCAATTGCGGCGACGAAGGGTAAGGCGCACATTCGAAAACGCGTATCGAACATAGGCGGCCCGACAAACCGGGCGTGCATACGTCGCGCATAAGAATCAATGGTGCGGGGCAAAGGCACAGCCGAATCACCAGCAAGTGCGCGAGAACGCACGCGTTCGTCGTAAAATGGGCGTCGTGGAAATAGCGGCGGGACGAGAGATGCGCGGCGTTCGAGGCACAAATCATCACGGACGAACCCGTGAAAGACGAGAGCGCGTTGGATGATGAGGGCATCATCAAGAGAATCCGTTTCCATGTTGGCTCCCGCGATCCAGTGCGTCACGCCAAACCTCGAACTCATGCGAACCGCTTCGGCATGAAGGAGCGATGCTACGGGGGATCCGCGATATGCTGACAATACGCAAAAGCGCGTAGTCTCGGCGGGACGAATTCCGGCACGAAACAAGGCGCCAATGTCGTAATGCGATTCGATGGGCAAACCGAATGACGTGCGATTGGCACACGCGATTTCGGGATTGGGCAATAGGATGCGCACCGCCCCCACGGCCGTACGACCGTGGTATGCGACGATATGCAGGGTCGTTTCGAGCGTATCGAAGGCATCGGATTCACGCGGAATGGTGCGTTCGTTGATTTCGAGATACCCGAGTTCCCGGGCAAACACCTCGAAACGAATCCGCAAGGCGTCGTCGATACGACGTTGGCTTTGGGCGAGGGTGCAACGGATATGGGGCATGGTGTCCTTCGGCGACGCGGGAGTGGAGATTCGCGAGCCGTGAATGGAGATGCCCTGCATGGGCCATGCCGATCATGGAAAATGCGAAAGACGTGCGTGAGACGGGCAAACGGGAGTTTGGCAGGTTGGGCGTTTCACGAGTTGCGCAAATGGGAGTTGCGCAATTCGACGGCGTTGCACTTGAAGCGCAATTGGCGATTTAGAAGGTGCTCATCAGGATTTGCGAAGTCGCCGTCCCTCAATCTCCCCCATAAGCCCCAACGCCTCGACATCCGCAATGACCGCACGCGCTTCGTCGGCTGTCGCAGCCGGACGCGGAGGCCTGTTGCGACGCGCATCAAGCGATCGATCCACCGCTTCGATGCAACGCGCTCGGAAGGTCGCATCACGTTCGCACTCACGTACGAGCGCGACATGCGCGCGATCCTGAAAGTCTTCGTTCGAACAGACGAGCAACGAATCACAACCAGCACGAATGGAACGCACCGCCGAGTCTTCGATCGCATAGGTCGCCGCGACGGCCGCCATCTCGAGGTCATCCGAAAAAAGAACGCCTCGAAAACCAACGTCGTGACGAAGCAGATCCGTACAGACCGTGGACGACAAAGTGGCTGGCACCTTTTCATCGAGCGACGTGACGACAACGTGCGCCGTCATGATCGTCCCGAGTCCAGCTGCGGCGTAGGCACGAGACGGAACGAGCTCGACAGCATCGAGACGTGCGCGATCGTGATGGACGATCGGTAGGCCAACATGACTATCGACGGACGTATCGCCATGCCCGGGAAAATGTTTCCCGCACGAAAGAACGCCGCTCTCTTCAAGCCCCAAACCAAACGCGACTGCAAGGGATGCAACGAGGTCGGCACGCGTAGCGAAGGAACGATCGCCGATGATGGGATTGTCGGGGTTCGAATCAACGTCGAGTACGGGCGCAAAGTCGAGGTTAAAACCAAGTACCGCGAGAGCTCGGCCGAGCTGCCTACCGACACGTGTCGCCAAGTCAACATCTTCGGTTTGTCCAACAAGACGCATGGGTGGCAACGCGGGGAACCATCCGCGGAGACGCGCTACCCGACCACCTTCTTGATCGACGGCGATGAACGGGGGAAGTTCTGACGGACAAACGTCTCGGATCGCAGAACAAAGCGCATGGGTCGACTCCAGGTCGCGCACGTTGCGCTTGAACAAGATCGCTCCGCCGCGAAGACCCTGGCGAAGGGATGTGGCGAATCGCTGGGGTAGCTCTACGCCATCGAAACCACCAACGATGATTTGACCACAAAGGATTGAAAGAGAGAGATCAGCGGCTCGCATCGCGCTCCTTGCGTGATCGCCTGCGCAATAGACTCACGCCCGTTAGAGCAACTCCAAACGCCATACCCAAAGGACTCGACCACGGACTCGTCGTCTGTGCAGTCTTGGGCAACGCGCATCCACCCGACGTCGCATCGACTTCGCCCGTCGCACGCCACACATCAGCACCGATACTCAGTGAACGTGGTGTCTCGATCATCTGCCCCGCGTATCGCACGTCCACCGTGATCGTCTTGCCAGCACTTCCTCGTTCGCCAGCAACGGCAAAGCGGAAGAGGCCGTGACGAACCTTGACGAGCGGCGAGATGACAATGCCTCCCGTAACGAAGAGTTCGAGATCCGTGCCAGCAATCCCCGTTGAAACTTCACCTTGTTCGTTTCGAAGTTCGACGGTCCCCCACACAGGCCACGTGGGATCGGGCCTTGCGTATGCGCTCGATAGCACCCACCAGCTCTTCGCGATCGATGGTTCCTGAACGGTACCTTGTTCGTCCAAAAGTGTGCGTCTTGCACCTTCGAGATCGAGAGCGCCTACGCCAAGTTGTGTCTCGTGTCTGACGGTGCCCACCGGATAACGAGCGCCGGCTTGAAGGATGTTGGTCACGCGTTGTTGCGTGAGTGTCTTGTCGAGTTCGAAGAGCAGCGCGACTGCACCAGCGACATGTGGTGATGACATCGACGAGCCCGAAGTGAGCGCATGCGTTTCATCAACGATGTAACAAGGTTGGCCACTGGGACAACCGGCACCATCGAACAGACTTCCGGGGCGAATGCGGGGGTCGGCTTCTTTGCTCATCGCGGCCGCGACGAACCCACCCGGAGCGCTGATCTCAGGCTTCGCCACACCAAACGGCGTCGGTCCTGCGGCGCTGAAGTAACACATGCTGTCTGGTAGCGGATTCGTTTCACCACCAACGGATGCAAGTTCGATGGCCTCGGTCGTGAGCGGATCCCACGTGACACGATTGAGTGTACAGCCAACGGCGAGAATGTTCGGATGAGCAGCGGGAATAGCGATCGTTCCTTGTCGCACGGCTTTCTCGAACAGAAGACCGTTCGACTTTGATGGCGACACATCGCCCAGCCCGGTGACCCAGAGCTGCGCGTCTCCGTGACCCGATAGTATGAGGTTGAAGGATCCTTCGTCCCACGCTCCGCTAAACGCTACGACAGCACTGTTGGTACTCGCCGTGATGGGCGTCTTGCCATTTACGAGACGATTCACGACTGCTGCCGTCGTATCGCCATCGCCGTTGTAACCAACTTCGTCACCGGGTTCTACGAGACGAACCCACTGTATTCCTCCCGGTGCTTCGAGGCCGACACGCACTTCGTTCTCGGGACGGAAGGTGATCCAGACGAAGCCGTTGCCACTCTTGGACTTGGGCGTGGAGATGGGGACACGCACCTCCGACCCCGGTGTGACGTGAACCTCGGTGTGGATGCCAAATGGTCCGCGCCCTTTGATCTGATACATCGCGCCGCTGTTGCCCGCTGCCGCAACGATCGCACGACCAGGCTTGTTGTCACCCGTGAGAGCCACGAGTCCTTTTTCGAGAACACTCGATCCGTCATGCGGACCAAAGTCGCCACCAAGACTGAGGTTGATGACTGCAGGCAAACCCATCGCCTTCGCGCGATCATCAATGAATTGAGCACCGATGAGCACATCGACATCTTGAAACCCAGCTTCGGAAGAAGGGCTCGCGATGACGAGCGTCGCCTCGGGCGCGATGCCGACATAGGTGAGAGGTTTGCCCGTCATCGGTCCACCGTTGCCTGCCGCGATCGACGTGACGTGCGTGCCATGGCCGAAGGAATCGCCAGGAAGCGCGAGTGCCAATTGGCCGTTCATCATCGCGTCGATGTCGTCGCCGGAAAACACCGCGCATGAAACTTGTTTCGGATCCGTACAACCGAACTGCTTTTCGAGATCCGGATGGAGCCCCGCGGGCTTACGCCCACCTTGAAGCATCCAAGCGATGCGGCTCCTGCCCTCTATGTTGCGAAAGTCTGCGTGGGTTACATCGATGCCTGTGTCGACGACACCAACGACGACCCCTTTGCCCGTCCCGAACCCCGTCGCCGAACGAAACTCAGCGACGTGTGTCCACGTGCTCGAAACATCAAGCAACGGTTGAAGCGGAGGTGATACCGACAGACCTAACTCGGGATGCGTCTTTCCAAACTCTTCGACTTCCGATGGCGTGAGCCGAACGGTTCCCACGCCTGGTGCAACGGGAAGCAGACCAAGCGATGACGCGTCGACACCTTGCGGCAAATGCACGCTGACAGCGATGCGTCCGGACGTGTCGGCAAGTGGATGACGTTGGTTCCGAGTGTGCAGCAAACGCACGAGCGATTGCGCTGGGGCATCGTCGGCGTGCGCCTGAAAAGTGACGAGCAATGCGGCAAGGAGGGAGGAAGAGACAAACGACGATCGGGCAAACACTCGACCATCGTATCGCATGGTTCACACGGGAGGCACCATGTGCTTCTTGGCGGGACGCGGTTCGGATTTCGACGCGTAGCGTCCAAACCTTCGCGATATTTCTTCGCGAAGCGAGTTTGTCGAAACAATCGCATCGACAACGAGTTCGCTCGCAATCTTCACGAGGTCGACGTCTTCTCGGTATTCATCACGGAGTTTCTGCACCATCGCATCGCGCTCAGGGCCTTGAGGCACGGCTTGAATCTTGTTGTAGAAGACCGCATTGACTGCAGCATTCGGACCCATGACGGCGATCGATGCACACGGAAGAGCAATGCACGCATCGGGCTCGAATGCCGGGCCGCACATTGCGTACAGACCTGCGCCATACGCTTTGCGCACGACGACGGAGATCTTCGGAACCGTCGCTTCGCTGACCGCTGCGATCATTTTTGCACCCGCACGAATGATTCCCTGCTTCTCGACGAGCGTGCCGATCATGAAACCCGGTACGTCGGCGAGATACAGCAGCGGGATGTTGAACGCGTCGCAGAGCCAAATGAAACGTGCCGCCTTGTCTGCAGAATCGACGAAGAGCACGCCACCTTTGTACTTCGGTTGATTCGCGACGATGCCGACAACTCGTCCCTCGATGCGCGCAAGCCCCGTGAGCATTTCTTTCGCCCAGAGCTTTTTGATTTCTACGTACGACCCTTCGTCGATCACGGCGTCGATAACCGCCATCATGTCGAAAGGCTTGTTCTCGTCCGCTGGAATGATCTCATCGAGTGGTTTGGACGCAGTCTTCGGAGGACGCGCTGCAATCATTGCAGGAACCGCTTCGAAGTTCTGCGGCATGAGTGCGATGTAGCGTTTGGCCCACGCGATCGCTTCTTGCTCCGTCTTGACAAGCACGTCGCCACATCCCGATTCGGAGCAGTGCATACGCGCTCCACCGAGTTCTTCGAGTGTGACTTTTTCGCCGATGACCATCTCGGCCATACGCGGCGAACCGAGGTACATGCTGGCGTTCTTGTCGACCATCACGATGATGTCGCAAAATGCAGGGATGTAGGCGCCACCGGCAGCTGACGGTCCGAAGAGCAAACAAATTTGGGGGATCTGTCCACTGAGCTGCACCTGGTTGTAGAAGATGCGCCCTGCTCCACGACGACCAGGAAACATTTCGATCTGGTCGGTGATCCGCGCGCCGGCGGAGTCGACCAAGTAAAACAGTGGGCAACGCAAACGCCCAGCCGTCTCCTGAATGCGCAAGATTTTCTCGACAGTGCGCTTTCCCCACGAGCCGGCTTTGACCGTCGAGTCGTTGGCCATGACAGCCACGATGCGACCATCGATCGTTCCCGTTCCTGTTACGACTCCATCGGCCGGCAATTCGGGATCGACAGCGTTCGCGAGCAGAGCGTCTTCGACGAAACTGCCTTCGTCAAAGAGCAAATCGATTCGCTTGCGCGCGAAGAGTTTGCCCTGTTCGAGGTTTTTCTCGTGGTACTTGGGGGCGCCGCCCTGCTCCACGCGTGCACGGAGGTCCTGAAGTTTTCGGTCGTCGAGAGCCATGTTCATGGCGGCATAGCGCTACTTGCGTCGCGCCAAAAGTTCTCTCGCTGCTGCCTCTAGCTCTCGTGCATTTCGAGCGACGAGTACACGATCGACGGCGGCTGCGTAACGAGGCATCGCGCTGTCACCCGTGCCCCAGCTCGCAGGTGATTCGGGACAGATCCAAAGCACGCTCCCCGCACGACGACGGAGCCGTTCGACGACAGCGACTTCATCACCGAGAAAGTTCGTCCTGCCGTCACCCAGAATGACGACGGTCACACGACGATCGAGCGTTTGTCCGAGCAGTTCTTCGAACATGGTGAGCGCACGACCGTAGTTGGAGTTGCGCGTGCGATCGACGATCGTCCCTTGCTCGATGAGTCCAAGAGCGACCGCCGATGTTTTGACCTGAAAGAGTTTCGTGGTTTCGATGGTGTCGCTGACGAAAACGAATGAACGCGTGCCGCCGAAGAGTTCTTGGGACACCGCGACGAACTCGAGAAGAAACCGCGACGCAAGACGAACGGAATCCGAAACGTCACAGAGAAGAACGAGAATAGGTTTGTCTTTGCGACGTGCTCGACGCGCAGGATGAAAAGGAACGCCACCGGTAGCCAAGCTTCTACGAAGTGTCCGACGCACATCGATACGCCCATGATTGCGCCGCCTCTGACGAACACGTTCAGCCCCGCGTAAACGTTCGGACAAACGACGAACAGCCCGACGTACTTCGTTGATTTCTTCTGGAGAAAGCGAAACAAAAGGGCGATCGACGGCTCGTGTCGCGGAGGCACCATCATCGCCAATCCGACGTTCGAGGACCTTCTCGACATGGGTCCTCACGCGACGCTTCATGGCGTCGAGTTCTTCGCGTAACGCGGCCGCGAGAAGTCCTCCACGCTCCTCACCAAGCGCCTCGCGAAGAACGTCACGCATGCGCACCAGCGCCGAACCAAGCGTACTGAGACCGAGACGTTTGTTGACCTCTTGCGCAAAGAAACCGACCTGAAGTCCGCTGCTCAGCGGGGATAGAGCGCGAGCGATTCCCGCGGCAGAGAGGACTTGGTCGAGTTCGCTCGCATCACCAACAAACGCCAATACGCCGGTGGCATCGCCGGACGAACGATCCGCAGCAGCGTTGAGGAGCTCGCGGAGAACACTGAGTTCTTCGTCGCGAAAACCGCGTGCAGCCAAACGGCTCCATAGGTTGCCTGGATGGGATCGCGTCGATGCGAAAAAGCGTGCAAAACAATCACTGAAGATGGCGAGCTCGCGTTTGTTTGTCGCAAGCACAGTGGACAAACCATCGCGTAAGGTATCGCGATCGGCAAAACCAATGAGGGCACAGACGCGCGCCGCATCGATCGCTTGAGCGGTCGAGATGGGAAGGCCTTCACGCCGTAACACCCAGAGAAACTCGTCGAGAACGCGTAACAAACGACATCTCCACGCCGCATTCGCTGAAAAAACGCGATTCGAGGCTAGCATGCGGCTCATGCGAGGCTTCGCGCATCCTGGAACGGTTGCTCTCGCCGTGATGTTGGCAGCGGCGTGCACACCGACGTCTGAGTCACAGTCGTCGTCGGTCACGAATCCATCGGCTTGGAGCAGCAGCGATTTAGATGCCGATGCTCGTACTTTGCCGAAAGCCACCGCGGACAAACCGACACGTTGGGAACTCATGGACACGCTGAGCTCCTTTCGCAAAGCCGCACCACGTGCACGCTCGCAACACTTGAGCGGCGATTACGATGCCGACGTGCTCGCAAACGAAACAGCCGCGGCATATCCAACGCTCGGACCACTGAGACGACTGCCCACGGGCTCGGTGCTCGTTGAAGCGCTGTATGCCCCAAATCAAGCGGACGTCGCGATGTACTTCGTGATGGTCAAGCAGCCATCCACATCGAACAGCGCATGGGATTACGCAGTTGTTTCCAACGCGGGGATGGTTGAACGACACGGCGCGTTGCCACTGTGCGCTCGCTGTCATGCCGAAGCGCCTCACGACCAAATTTTTGGTCGCCCTCGGTAATCGCCCGCTACGCAAGAATTGCATAGCTCGACGGCGATCATGACAGCAATGCCTGACCTCGAGTGCCTCGACAATGTTCAACCGGCGAAGAACCGAGGACATTCCCGACGACTTCCGGGCTTAGGCGCCGAACCAGATCGGATGGCACGCCTGGTGCTGTAGAGCATTGGCAACCGGACGATGTCGATGAGACGCGGTCGGTTACTTAGCTTCGATTCCGTTCTCTTGTCTTGGCTTGATGGTCGGTGTTTCGACTCGGACCATCCTTTTAAGTTCGTCGAGCGACAGGTTGCGCTCGACGAATCTTGCTTGACTTGGTTGCCTTTGCCGTCGCTGGGTCACGAACTTTGGCGTTGGTCTCTTTCTTTTGCGTCGATCTCGCTTGAACTGAACGAGCGTACAAACACGCGGTGGCTCACCAGGGTCGCCGCGTGTAGCTTTTTTGTGCTGCGGATTTGCGAGCTCTGTACGGCTGCCCCAAATTCGACCTGCACTATCCGATTTCATCTTGACGGAAGGCCACGAGCCGCTTAAACGCCCCGTCTCGTAGCGCGCAGCTTGCCTGTGCGATATGGGCCCCGATCGGGGTCCTAACGAACGCGCCCATAGCTCAGCTGGATAGAGCATCGGCCTACGAAGCCGGGGGTCGGAAGTTCGAATCTTCCTGGGCGCGCCAAAATCGATCTCTTACCCTTGCGCAACGTCGCAAGGAGCCCTCCGATGACCATTCCGCCCGAATCCACCACTCGGGTGACACGCTCGCCAGACGAAGCGTTTATGCGCGAAGCCCTCGACGAGGCGCGACGCGCCGGAGACGACGGCGACGTGCCCGTAGGAGCCGTCATCGTCGACGCGGCTGGCACCATCATCGGACGCGGACGAAATCGGCGTGAGGTTTGTCAGGACCCAACAGCCCACGCAGAGGTCGAAGCGATTCGTGATGCCGCTCGTCGGCGCGGTGCTTGGCGTCTCCTCGATACGACGATGTACGTGACGCTCGAGCCATGCCCGATGTGCGCCGGTGCTTTGGTCAACGCACGTGTCGCGCGTGTCGTGTACGGCTGCAAGGACCTCAAGGCAGGCGCGGTGGATACGCACTTCGCCATCGGGCGTCTCGTGGGTTTGAACCATCGGTTCGAGGTCCAAGGAGACGTGCTCTACAACGAATGCGTCGGCCTTCTTCGCGCTTTCTTCGCCGCGCGTCGCAAATCCAAAGCCGCCTTGGATCAGATCAGCCAGGACGAACCAGTAACCGAGACAAACGACATGGCTTCGACCTGATTCGCGTCAAAAATCGCCGGGACGTTCGATGTCGCCCTCTTGATGGGCTTCGGTGTCGGGCGGTGGTTTGTCGGAGCGCTTCGGCGCCGGTTGCCCTCGTACGACCGTTTCTCGCAGCCCCGTTTCGAGTTCTTCGTCGGTGATCCACTGACGCTTGTGCGCCGTCTGCATGAGTTTGCGGAGAAAATTCATCCACCCCGGACTGACTTCGCCCCCCACGGCAAAGTGTTGCAGCTTCGGATTAGGCAGGATCGACGAAATGTAGAGAGCCTGGGCGAGCGAGAGATCACTTGCCGACGTGTTGAAGTAGTACCGAGCCGCAGGACCAATGCCGTAAATCATCGGGCCAAATTCGACGACGTTTAGGTACAGCTCGAGGATCTGGTCCTTAGTGAGTTCCTGTTCGAGGTACGTCGTGAGCACGAGTTCTTGCAGCTTGCGCGAGACGGTTTTTCCTCGATCGAGGTAGAGGTTTTTCGCAAGCTGCATGCTGAGCGTACTGGCACCACGCACGAAGCGTCCCTTGCGAAGATTTTCGCGGATCGAGTTACGAATGGCCTCCATGTCGAAGCCTCCGTGACGTCGAAAACTACTGTCTTCCGTCGCGAGAACCGCGGTCTGCATGAAGGGCGAGATGGCACCAAACGGAACCCAACCAGCTGTGCCTGGTCCGCTCTCGACCTCGACACGTTCACCCGCAGGCCCAATGACCCGACGACGAAATGGCTTTCGGAAACGAGCGATCTCGATGCCCGCAGGAGCTTCGGCAATCCGACACGTGTTCGCAAGATCCCAAGCGACATCGTAGTCGTGATCGATTCGGGCAGTGTCGAAACGAGCGTGTCCTTTGAGTGCAAACGATCCGGCCATGCGCATGCCAACGAGATGCGGCACCAAAGCCTTCGGAGCTGCTTCGAGCATGCTCTGACACGCCGTCAACG
>JANORL010001265.1:0-3636 GCA_031415295.1 Polyangiaceae bacterium
GGGCGGGTGGTGGCGGGGGAGTTCCTTTCGATTCATTGCTTTTGCAGCCGAAAGCGAGTGATACGGCGACGACGAGGCCACCGCAGTACAGAGCTTTTCGAAACGTGTTCATTCGAGTGACGGCGAAAGGATGGGCCGAAGTGCGCTTCATGATGCTCCCTGATGCAACAGCGCGAGACGCGACGCAACCAGGTCGCGCGAAGACAGGTCCGCACTTTTTTCACACCATCGCAATCATTGCTGCCTCGAGTCTTGTCCTGGATCGCGAAATTCGCAGTTTTATAACGATCGAAACCCTGGCAATCGAGGCACGAGGCTTGCTAACATCGCCTCTTGGTGACTTGTCCTTTCGCAGCCCGGATCAAATTCAGCCGTCGCAACCGATGCGTCTCGCATCGTGATTTGCGCGGTTTCACGCTGACCGAAATCATGGTCGTGGTTTTTATGATTGCGGTGCTCGCGGCTGTTGCATCCCCCGCGTTCATCAAAGTCATGCGCGACTCGAATCTCAGTCGGGTAAACATGCAGATTGCCGAAGTATACCGCAGGGCATACCTCGAATCTGCCGCGCAATCGACGAATCTCGTGCGTTTTACGGGCGGTGCGCAGCCCAGATTCGAATTGATCACATCGACACTCGATACACCGTCACCAACGCTCGTTTCACCGCGACGTTGTAATGCAATTGATTGGACCGATCCCGCGCATACTCACCGATTCGTGAATTTCAGGAGCGACCTCATTCCCGCCGTTGGGACCATCAGATATTTGACGAACACCAATCAAGAAATGCCTGTAGCTGATGTTTGTTATGCGCAACGTCGAGCTTTCGTGCGTTTCGACAATGGCGTGTTTGCCGAAATGCAAGGAGCGGCACGAGTGTACGTAAAAAACGTGCAATCAAGCGTGACGCGTCGCGTGCTTATTCCTGCTTTCGGACTACCGAGGTTGATCCAATGAAAGCTTCGCGAGGATATTCGATTATCGAAGTCATGATGGCGCTTGGCATTTTGGCTGTCGGCACGACGGGCGTGATTGCACTTCAAAAAGTGGCGCTCGTCGGCAATACGAATGCAAGGGTCGCCGATGCGGCACGTCTCGTCGCGGGAACGTGGGTCGAACGACTCAAGACCGACGCGCTCACGTGGAATGACGCCATGGGCATTTCGGATATTGCCGACACGCGATGGTTAAATGTCTCCGGCGTATACAATCCACAAAATTTACCCAATGCGACAAACTGGGTATTGGCGCCACAAGTTGCAAATTGGAGTTCGCCGGTTGCCGATATTCACGGGGCCGACGTTTTCGATCCTACGTCTGTCGATGGCGTGTTTTGCACGCATTTGCAATTGTCGCGCGCAGTCGAAAAACGATTTTCGCTTGGTGGACTCATGCATCCCATTGCCATGCGCGCCGTCGTGCGGGTGGTTTGGCGTCGCGATATGGTCCCCATGGCGGAATGTCGCACAATGAGTCCAGCGGATATCGAAGCCGACGACGGTCGTTTCGGTTTCTATTACATTACGACGTTGATCGGGCAAGAGGAGGCATCCAACTGATGCGCACTTCTCGCGTTTGGAAAGCGCTTTCTTCACGCATGAATGCCGAGACAAACTCGCGCGGGTTTACACTTGTCGAGCTTTTGGTGGCCATTGCTGCTGGATCGCTCGTGGCGACGGCGGCGGTGCTTCTTTCGAAAAATGCCGTACGTCTTTTTCAAGAAGAATCGCGTATGTCGTATGCGCAAGTCGCCGTGGCCAATGGCATGAGTCGCCTCGGCCTCGACCTCGAGCATGCCGGCCGTAATTCCACGAAAAACCCGCTCACGGATCAACGTCTTTGTTTCCTGGGTGTTGCCGATTGGCCTATCGGTATGCGCCGTTTGGCGCCGGTGCATATCGAGTTGATGCCGGATTTGACACAAAATGCTGGAAATGACATTCGTAACGAACGGATTACCATTGCCGGCGATATGGACTCGGGCGACAACTGGGTGATGAATTCAACATTGCCCGGAGCAACCGGCACGACGATCGTGCTGCAGCCGCAAAGCCGATCAGTGCGTCGTTTGAGCGCCCTCATGCAAAATGGCGATATCACGCCACGACTCGAGGAAATTTTTCGCGTCGGCCGCATTTTGCACATCGAAGGGCCAACGAACGATTATTTCGGACGTATCAAGGGTTTTTCTGCAACGGGCGGGGCGATTATCGATACGATTTCCGTGGCCCTCGAAACGACCCCCACCATTCCCATGCAACCGCAAAGTTTGCTTCCGTGTGCCATCAAAGGGTTTGGCAGCGGTTTTCCCGTGCACGTGGTTTCCCGCGTGCGTTATGAAGTGCGTTCGGTCGTTGCTGATGCAAACTTTGCCGATTACGTGTTACCACTCAATCCCGTGACCGGCGACGATTCACGTACCGAACTCATGCGGACCGAACTCATGCCGGACGACACGGTGATGGCCGGGACCGAAGAACTGATTACCGAATTTGCTATCGGCATGCGATTCGGTTTGACCGCATTGGCCATTGCGTCACAACCAGACAATCCCATACTCGAGCGTTTTCCCATTACGGATCCAACGCCCAATGTCCAGGTTCTTGCGGTCGCTGGGCCTGCGGACGACGTGGCTTCGCGGCCGGAAAGCATTCGTGCTGTGCAAGTGCGTTTGTCGACGCGTTCGCGTGCTCCCGATCGCCCTTCGGGATTGCCGGGACAACCGGGAAAGCCTTATCGTTTTTTGATTGGCACGGCCAAAGGAACGGATAGGTTTGCCCGCGTGCGCACGCTCGAACGAGAATTCAACTTGATTAACATGAAGGGAGGTTTTCGATGAAACCGAACATTCGCCTTCGTGCGCAAAAGCGTCGTCATGAGCGCGGCGCAACGGTTTTCGTCGTCGTCCTTGTCTTGGGCTTGCTTACGGGCATTGGGCTTTTTGCGGCGCAAGCTGCGAGCATTGCCACGAGCACCACGGGAGCGGCACGGGTGTCGACGCAAAGTCGTTATTTCGCCGAGGCCTCCATGAATTCCGTCATGGCCAAACTGTCCCGCGATCTCGGCTCGCACGTTAATTTTTTGGCCAAGCAAAACTCGAAGGCTTGTCTCGGCCAAGCGGCCGATCCATTTTACCCGCAATGCTCGCAATTTGGCCGCGGGTATATCGAGAATGAACTCGGTGTAAACATGTTTCAGGGATACAATGCGCAAACCGGCGCGCACGGAACGCTTGGACGCGTTACCGATACGAACGTCGACATGCTCGTCGAAATGAATGACCTCTTTCGCGTCGATCGGCCCATTGCTGGATTCGATTATGCTTCTGCGGGTACGGCCAATGTGAATTTCATGAGCATCATGCTTCACGGCACAGGTCGAATTCGCCAAACCCCACAAAACGGAACGCCGCGCACGCTTTCCAATACGACTTTTCGCGCCGAACTCATCGTCGGGCCCGTAGGCGGCCCTTGAGGGATATTGTCATGCGCAATATGAATCGCATTCTTTCTGGTTCTCTCACGTCAATGGCCATTCTCGCTTCGGCATCGTTTGCCGACGCGCAGCTCGACGTCAATCCGCCGTTGCCTCACGTTTTGCTGCTTATTGACTCGTCCGGGTCGATGGAAGCAA
>JANORL010001266.1:0-5269 GCA_031415295.1 Polyangiaceae bacterium
TACAGTTTCTAGAGACAGGGATTGTTTCAAATCTCCTGATTAACCCTCCAACTCCAATCAACATACCGGTAACCCCGATGGCGATGACCCCTTCACGTTCGCCAATATGTTTCACCAACGCGTTCGGGTGAGTTTGTCACTCGTTTCCGAAGGTAAAACCGTTTCGTACGACCACATTGATGTCGAATTGTACGATGCTGGTCGATTCGGATCCCTCTACGCGCGTTTGCTGGAACAACTCGTCATTGAAGATTCTGCGGCGCAAATTCGCTCCTTGGGCATGCCCGAGCTTCATGCGGGCTATCATCCATGGTATCCCGTGCTGACGATTGGCATGGACAAAGCCTTGTTGTATTTGCGTGCCATTCGCCAAGACTTGGGACAACAGCGCCGCAATTTGCCCGATCCTGTTTGGCTCGTCCGCGTGGGCCTTTATCTCGAATTGCTCACGTGTTTGGGCATTTTCGAGGCCGTGAAAGACGAATATCCCAATTTGCTCACCCCAGCCGAACGTCGGGTTTTCGAAAGTAGTCCCGTTTTTGCCAAAATACGCGAAAAAATCGATGTAGCCGCATGGCAAAAAGTCTGGGCATTACGCAAAATCGTTCCCCGCAGTTCGGATTTACTCTCCACAGGACCCGTGAGTGTTGCCAACCTCATGCGGAAACAAAAGGCCACACTCGCATTTCTCCATGTCCATCACGACGACCTCAAGAATGCTATCGAACTTGCCGGGCCAAACCTAGACAATGCGCAAGAAACGTGGCATCGCGTGTTCCGAGATGCCGAACGAGCCGTTTTACAAAATAGTCTCGCGGCATTCCCGGAACTTGGTTGGCTCGACAATAAACAGCGCGATTTCGCAATGTGGCACCAACGAGGCCTTTTCGGTTCTTATGCGCTCCCGGAATCCCTCACCGGAGCATTTGGCGATCAAGATGGCGTGTTTCCATCGGCTTGTCGCCAATACCGCAAATCCATGAACGAAGTCGCCGCGTGGGCGCGCGAAAAAGGCCTCATGGACCACACCGGAAACGAGTGCATTCCCCGCACGGCAAGTCTGCTCGAAGCTCAAATGCGGGGCGACAAAGCTCTTATCGATGCCCTGCAACGACGCGATGGATATGGCAATGGACTCGAAACCGATGAGCCCGCATCCATGCAAGCCGAACCGCTGGTCAGTGAGATTGCGGTCATACTGCGTCGCGTCCCCGTATTCAAACCCCTCACGAACCGCGAAGTCGACAAACTGGCCGGTCGAGCACGCCGCGTCATCTACGGCCCGCATGATCGTATCGTCATTCAAGGGGACAAAGGCGCTTCGCTTTTCGTTGTCGAAGCTGGGTTTGTCGAGGTACTCGTGCGTGAAGCCGATGGTCACGACATAGCCGTCGCCACCCTCGAACCAGGTGCGGTGTTTGGCGAGGCCGCACTGTTGACCGGTGTCGAACGCACCGCGACCGTGCGATCCACCGGCGAATCGATCCTCTACGAGATTAGTAAACAAGCACTTCAGCCCATCATCGAATCACGCCCGCAACTCGTCGTAGAACTGTCCTTGCTCATGGCCTCGCGTCAAAATGTGCGTCGTGACCATCAGCAAGAAGCAGAAAGCCAAGGACTTGCTAAGCGAATTCGGAGGTTTTTCTTGGGCGGATCCTTGAGTGGAGCTTGATTGGAGTTTGGAGGCGGGTCCGGCGATTTCCACGCGCGCTTATGCCCGCTACCCCCCGAGAGAGACAAACTGCGAGCTGATCATTGATTCGACGACAAAATCGTTTGCAGATCTGTCCACAACTCACGCACCGACTGGTAACGAGCATCCGGCATTGAAGCGAGTGACTTGTTTACCCACGCATCCACAGCGATCGGTAACTCGGGCCGTAACGCGCGCAAGCTCGGACGAGGCGCTCGAGCGACGGCCATCATGAGGTCGAGGAATCTCTTGCCCACGAACGGCAAACGCCCCCCAAGCATCCGAAAAATGACGACACCCAGCGCGAAAATGTCCACGCGATGGTCGAGCTGGCGTGGTTTTCCCGCCCAACATTCCGGCGCAAGATAACTGGGCGAACCGGTCACCGTCCCATCGACGGTGCCAACACCTTCCGGACCACCAACAACTTCTTTGGCCAAGCCAAAGTCGAGAAGTCGCACACCTCCTCGAGAGGGGTTTGCTAAGACAAACACATTCGCCGGCTTGATGTCCCGATGCACGATATTGCGTGCATGCGCCGCTTCGAGTGTGTCGACGATGGGTCCCAGCAATTCCAGCACGCGTTTGACCGGAAGACGCGTGCCCTGCTTTTCTTGCGCCGTGAGATACGACTCGAGGTCCTGCCCGTCGCATAGCTCCATCACGATGTAGAACACGCCGCCTTGCGATTGGTTAAACGCGAAGATCTCTGTCGCACTCGTACCAGCGAGCAGCCCCATCGTTCGCGCTTCGCGTTGCATGCGCGTCAAAAACACAGGTTGAGTCGTAAGGTTTTCGTGCAAGCACTTGACGGCCACTTGCATTGAGGATTGCTCGAGGTCTTCGGCACGAAACACGCTTCCGTGCGCGCCCGATCCGATGACTCCCAACAGTTTGTAACGACCATCGATGACCTCGCCGACCTGATACGTCATCCGTCCAGCCTCCTTGCCGGCGCAACGAATACCACGGATCGACGCGTAATTCAGGGATTTGGATTTGACAACGTCAGGTGAATGCGTTTTTCAGGGCCATCATGGCGACAACGTTTGCCTGGACAGACCCAACGGTTCGCGTTGCAAACACTGAGCTACGTCTCGTTCACAACATGTACGGATTCATCATCTCGACGTTTTTCCGCACGGCGCGGGGCTTGGCAGCCGGTGCGCCGCCGCCCTTGTTCGGATCGAGTCCATCACGCGCGTTGCCGAGCGTAACCGCTTGTCCGGCATAATCATCCGCGAGCGCTTCGCCCTTGCTGCCCGGTGCCGCTGATTTTTTCGCTTTTACGGCCGCGGCAGCAAGCTCCTTCTGTTGCTCCTTGATCTTCGACTCCGCTTCTTCCGTACGACCTTGCTCGATGAGTTCGTTCACTTCCGAAAGAGTTGCAGCGGTCTTGCTTCGCGCCACTCGCGTGGCCACTTGCGCATCGATATCCGAAGGCGCGTCCACGTCATCCTTTACAGCAACCATCAGTTTGCCATCGCAACGCCCCGGCGTTCCAAGCACGCGATCGTCATACGCGAGATTCACGTCCGCCACAGGCACGATACCCACACTGCCTGTCGGCACCGACAACTCGATGAGGATCGTTCGCGTGTCTCCCACGGAAAAATTGCCCAGCTGAACCTTGATTTGATTTCCTTGGCGTTCGAACGATCGGTCGTACACGCGTTCGAGGTTCACGCCTTCCGCGAGCGTAATCGTCGCTGTCGCGGCAAGAGCGATCGTAGCCTTGAGTTTGTCCGCTTCGGCAAGGAAAGCCTTTTCGAGCGATGATGGATCTTCGATGAAGTAGTGATTTCCGCCGGAACCAAGCGCGATCGCGCCCATGATCTTGTGATTGTACGTGGTGCCGATGCCGATCGTCGTGATCCCGACGCTTGCATCCCGAGCTAATTTCGCCACCGGGAAAAACCCTGATTCTTCGCGTACACCAGCCGTTGGTTGACCATCGCTCAGCACGATCATCCGATCGGCAAGTCCCACACTCTGCGATAGCTCGGTCAGTGCCGAAGAGATGGCGCACGAGATACAGGTTTCACCACCCAGCGAGATCCGATCGATCGCGTCCTTGATTTGCTGCCGATTGCTCACGGTCACTTCAACCATCGGAACTTCGACGCGCGTGGTCGAATCAAACGAGATCACGCTGACGCGATCGCCAGTGTTGAGTTTGTCCACGGCGGCTTTGGCTGCCGCACGAGCCTTTGGCAGTCGGTCGCCGGTCATCGATCCGGACCTATCGATGACGATCGCCAAGTGGCCTTCGATGGGTCGAGCTGCGGCGGTCGTTTGTCCTGGATGCACATCGAGCAAGAGAAAAGTCTTGGAAGACGTACCCTTGGCCAAGAACGCGTTACCGAGTCTTCCTTCGACTTGGAGCGTCGTTCCGGCTGTGAACGTTCCGGCGGCTTGGGCTGTTGTTGGTAAATCGATCGACGTGACTGCTGTCGACGACGAATCTCGCGTCACGGAAGGTTTGTCGCTGCCAGGTTGAGGTGCGAGCATGTAGCCCGCAGACGCGGCGGCAGAAACTCCCAGGATCGAATACAAAGCGAGTGAGGCGAGTTTCATGCAGGCGTCTCCGTGATCGAACGAGGCTTGAAGGTGGCGAACGTTGCCAAATGTTGACTAACGTTCGCCGTTGAGAGAATCGACGAGCTGGACGGCCCCCATTCGTTCTTCCGGCGTGCGCAACGCATGCAGTTTGCCGTGACGAACCTCCAGCAGACCGAAGACATGTCCTGGGCAGGAACGTCCGAGCTTGCCAGCGAGAAGGCCCAACGTTGCTTGGACGCGCCGGGGCGTCAGAGGTTCTCCTCGAAGGTACATTTTGATGACATAGGGCGTTTCATCGATGGCCAGGCCGAGTTCAGGGTTGACGTCGATGTCGTTCGCTCCGAAGACGTAACCAGCGCGTGGTGGCTCGAACCATTTCATGGAGCCCATGCCGAGGAACTTGCGGTAGCCGTTGATGACGCGTTCCAGCACTCGTTCGCGTTTCGGATTCGGTTCGCGATCGAGGAGGTCGTCGAGGATGGAGTCGGGCAAGTCGCGTCGATGCATGTCGACGATGGAGTCGCAGACCAGTTGATAAAACTCGGGGAGCGGATCGGCTTTGCGGTCTTTGGCCGAGTTCGTATCCGTCTCGGAACCTGTTTCGAGAAGCAGATCGACGAGACTCGTGATCGAGATTCTATCCATGCGCATCTTGCTCGAAGGGGTGCGCGTTCCAGAATGCGATCCTGCACATGGATTGGATTCGTATCACGAGACATCGAAATGGCGACAGGCGTTCTTTGCGATTGCGCCTCACCCCTCGGCCCCTCTCCAACTTCGCTTCGCTTTGTGGAGAGGGGTTAGGGGCATAAGCGCTCACTTAGACTTTCATCGCCCTCAAATCTCTATTCCGGCGGGGTTTGGGGCGGCAGCCCCATCGTAAACTGGCTAGAGTGCAAGAGTCGGGTCGCGAAGAGAGCACTACGAATGCACTGACTAGGGCAGTTCGAGCGTAAGAGATAACGTGCCCGGCTTTCATAACAGCGGTGACGGGTGAGGCGAGAATTCTTC
>JANORL010001267.1:0-5957 GCA_031415295.1 Polyangiaceae bacterium
GCAACCCCTACCACAATCGCTCCGACGATCGTGAGCACCATGAGTCCCATCATTGCGAGCGCCATAATGCCGCAAAATTTCCAATAGCCACGATTTTTGTCGAGCGCGTCTTCGAGGGATGCGGATGACGGCACCGTCACGAATGAATCGATCGCATTCGCAAAACGATGCATCAGCACTGCAGGAATCGCGTAAATACCCGACAGAACAAAGTAGAAGACGCCACCTACAGGACCGACCAACGCTTCCGCTCCCGCTCCCGCTCCGCGTTTACCAGCCGCCGCAAGCCCAGCAAGTCCGCCGAGAAACATCAAACACGCGGTAAGCACCATAAAACCCGCCCCAATAAACAGCAATATCGATAAAAGCCGAACCCACGGCCGCGCGCCGCGAAGATGCTCCACCATGAGTTGCGTAATCATTCCGCCCGCCGCTACGTTTTGCGGCGAAGCATATCCGCCCGCACTCGGCGCTTCATAAGGATTGTACGACGACGCCATGATTCAACAACCTTCCTTTTCCACGTTCATCCCGCCACAATACACGTTTTTCCGGCCTTAGATACAACAATCGTACGGCCTTTCCGAACGAGGTCGTCCATTTACACCGCTGCGTTCGTCCGGGGCAAATTCACGCGCACTACAGTCCCCTCGCCTTTCTTCGTTTCCACCACGACGCGACCTCCGTGCTGATCGACGATTTTTCGCACAATCGCCAAACCAAGCCCCGTACCCGCCGCTTTGGTCGTGAAAAACGGATCAAAAATTTCTGCTAAAATGTGCGGATCGACGCCTGGTCCCGTATCCCCAATGCCGATCCATACCTCGCGTTCGTCGCCGCCGGTAATGGCCCGTAACATTCCGCCATCAGGCATTACGTCCAGCGAATTGACGACAAGGTTCAGCACCACTTGCTTGAGTTTTTCCACGTCGCCCAAGGCGATGACGTTTGAATCGAATTCGCGCACCAATTCAACGTGATGCGCAGCAATCGCTTCCGCTTCGAGTTCCAGTACGTCTTCGAGAACCCGCGACAAATCCACAGGTTCCCGTTGCGGAGCACGCGGACGCGCAAGTTCGAGAAAATCCGTGAGCAATCGCTCGAGACGCTTGATTTCCGTTTCGACGATTCTCACCCGCGCCCGAAGCGGATCCTTCGCCGTTCCATCCGAGAGCCGATCAATGCCCCGCCCAAGCAAATGCAATTCGAGAACTGCGGCATTTAATGGATTGCGTATTTCATGGGCCAAGCCCAGAGCAAGAGGCGCCATTGCATTGAGCGCTTCAGCTCCTTGCGCCCGACGTTCCAGCGCCCGGCGTTCCGTCACATCAATCCCAATGCCATACACGAGTTCCACTCGATTTCCCGGTCCACGCACGGCACTCAAATGCCAACGCACGAGCCGAATGGCCCCCATGGGATCGCGAACCCCCACTTCGACGTCCGCCGGTGAACCGTCGTCTCGCACCCCGATGAATGCTTGACCAAATCGACGACGACCGTCTTCATCGAGGATATTTTCCGGGAGTTTTCCGCTCTCTGCTTCTTCCGTCGAAATACCCGTCACCGCCGCCAAACGCGGATTCCACAATGTCACTTGGCCGCGCACGTCGAGCCCCAGGATGAGCACGTCGGCCGCATCGACGATTGCGCGATAACGTCGCTCGAATTCTTCGCGTTCGCGCTTGAGGGCCACCTTTTCGAACGCTCGTGCCACAGTCGAAATGATTTCGGCGGGGCGAAATGATTTCAACACGAAGGCAAATGCACCAGCACGCAAGGCCGCAATCGCGACATCGACCGTCGCATTGCCTGTAAGCAACACGATCTCGCCATGCGGACACGACTCGCGCAACGGCTGGATCAAGTCGACACCGCTTTCGTCAGGAAGTTTGACGTCGACGACTGCAACATCAAACCCCTCGCGCTGGGCGTGTTCACGAGCTTGCCTACCGGTGGTGGCCAGCGCCACTTCGGCACCTAGTTCGCTAGCGCCTTCGAGCACGTCACGCAGGTTTTTCGCTAGATTCTGGTTGTCGTCGACGATGAGAATTCGGGCCGTCACAGTCGCACCCTCCGCTCGCGATGCCTACCACCGAGACGTGGTACGTGCCCACAACCTTCGCGAAGAAGCAATTTATTCAGGCCCGAACACAGTTAGACTTTGCTTTGCCAAACAACGTGGTACAAGCCGCGGGCGATGCGGTTCGTGGATCAATGTAAAGTGAAGCTCGTGGCGGGCAACGGCGGAAACGGTTCCGTTGCATTTCGCCGCGAAAAGTTTATTCCTTTTGGTGGTCCTTCGGGAGGCGATGGAGGACGCGGCGGTGATGTGGTGCTCGAAGGTGACTCGGGCATGAGCACGTTGCTCGACTTCGTGTACGCACGAACCCTCGAAGCGAAACGTGGGTCGCACGGCGAAGGCCAGGAAAAATATGGACGCGGGGGTGCGGATCGTGTCGAACGCGTACCCCTCGGCACGCAGATTTTTAACGCCGATACCGACGAACTCATCGCGGATGTGACCGAACACGGACAACGCGTCATCGTTGTAAAAGGCGGCCGTGGAGGTCGTGGAAACGTACATTTCGCGACCGCCGAAGAACGCGCACCTCGTCGAGCCGAAAAGGGCGTAGAAGGCGAAATTCGCGAAATTCGTTTGGAGCTCAAAGTGTTGGCCGACGTGGGGCTCGTGGGTTTTCCCAACGCTGGTAAGAGCACGTTTGTCTCGGCCGTGTCACACGCGCGACCCAAGATTGCCAACTACCCGTTTACAACGCTCACTCCACAGCTTGGCGTTGTGGAAATCGGCGGAGGTCCGCGCGCGGGTGGCACGACGTTTGTCGTAGCCGATATCCCTGGACTCGTGCCGGGAGCAAGCGAAGGCGTGGGCCTTGGCATTCAGTTTTTGCGGCACCTCGAGCGTACAGGCGTGCTGCTTCATCTCGTCTCGATGGATCATGGCGAAGAACGTGACCCATTGAAAGATTACCGCGCCATTCGTAAAGAGCTGAAAAATTACAGCGAAGAATTGGCCGCGCGTCCGGAAATCGTTGCGTTGACGAAAGCCGACATTCCCGAAGTTCAGGAAGCTTATCCGGCGCTCAAAAAACGGTTTGGCCGGGCAAAGATCCCCCTATATCTCATCAGTGCCGCCACGGGCGAAGGCATGCCGGAAATCCTCGCTGCCCTGTGGGAGGTCGTCAGGGCCAACAAGACGGCAAAGTGAGTGCCGAATTTCACGACACAAAAGTTGACGTTCTCGACGCACTGACGTAAAGTCTCGCCGCTTCTCGTCCTGAAGGGGGCCTGCGCATGCCCGAACATCGACGTCATGATCGAGCCGGGGCCGCGCAGGTCGAATCCGTAAACACGCGGGGATTCCATGCCGCCTAATAGTCGTGATGGTGGACCCGAAAGTGGTGCTGCCGGAACGCACTTCGCCCCAGGAACTGTCGTCAGTGGCAAGTTCACGCTGCAACGTGTGATCGCGTTTGGCGCCATGGGGACCGTATTCGAAGCGCGAGACATGTTCGTCGAGCGGCAAGTGGCGCTCAAACTGATGCATCCGCACCTGACGCTCGATACCAATCTGGTGACACGTTTCCGGCGCGAAGCTCAAGCAGCGGCGCGAATTCAACACCCGAATGTGGTGATTGTGTTCGAGGTCGGCAAACATCGCGACAAAACATTTTACATTGCGCAAGAGTTGCTCGTTGGAAAAACCTTGCGCCAGCTTATCGACACCCGCAGATCACTCGATATAGCCGAAGCCATTTCGATTGCCATTCCGGTCATGGGTGGGGTCGCTGCCGCGCATGCGTGTGACATCATTCACCGGGATCTGAAGCCGGAAAACATCGTTTTTGCACGTACTTCGACCGGGGAATTCATTCCCAAAATCATCGATTTCGGCGTGGCCAAACTCAACCAAGACATCGGGACGAACGTGCTTTCCCATTTTGGCTCGATTCTGGGCACGTTGCAATATATGTCGCCCGAGCAAATCGATGGCAAACCTGTGGACGCTCGTGCCGATGTTTGGGCCATGGGCATCATGCTTTATGAAATGCTCACGGGTGAACGGCCCTTCGAAGGAGATTCGGCCGGCGCGATTCTCAATGCGATTCTGACGAAACCGCTGGTACCGATCGAATCCAAGATTCCCCTTGCTGCGCCATTTTCTGCAGCGATTCACCGCGCCATTCACAAGAATGCGGCCGAACGTTTTCCGAACATGCAATCGTTCCAGGACGAACTAATCAGCCTGCGTGAATCCGCGCGATTGCCCATCATCACCCTGCGCGACAAACCTCGCCCGGGCACGACCATGCCGGCGAGTTCCATGTCGTCCTCGATTCCCAAGCCGGAACTCGATCCGAAACGACTCATCAGCGAAGATCAGAAAAAGGACGAAGCACGAAAACCTCGCAATTCCGCCCTAATACATGAAGCGGAAGGTCCCATTTCATTTTCGCCGATGTTCCAACCCGAAATGGAGTGGCGGGACGAACCAATGACCGCGTCCGTGCGGGATGTGGACTGGATCGACCAAGCCGAACACGCTCTTTCCGTCAATGCGTTACGTTATGCTGCGGATTGCGCCGAACGAGCGTTTTCTGCGCCCGATATCACGCATGAAGTGCAAGCACGTATGTGGCTTGTACAAGCCATTGCCAAATATTGGTTGGGGGAATTCGCTCCCGCGTACGATGCTGCGGAAAAAGCAAAAAAAAGGCTACCACGCGGAAGCACTGGATGGCACGCCGCTTTCGGGCACCTCGTCATTGCAGCTGGACACCTTGGGCGCAAACCCGTTTTGTTTGCCGCCGCCAAAGAACTTGAAGCGGTTGCGAAAAACGCGGGAGGCGTCACGAATCAAGCGCATCTCGTTTCTGGCTGTCGTCTTGCGGTATTTGCGATGCGCACGGGGCTTGTCGAAATCGCCCACAATTTGGTGCGTGATGCCGTCCAAGCCGCGGGAAGTACCGGTGACACGGCGCCTTTCGTCCGCGCGTGGATCGACGTCGCATCGGCGGAAATTGCGCTTCATTCGGGTGACCTCACGGCATACGTGCAGCACATTCATTCGGCAGTGGATCTTTTTACGTCGGCTAGCGATTTGCGTAATGCTTGTTTGCAACGAGCAAACCTCGGCAATGGTTTTTTGCAGCTCGGCGCTCATGAACACGCCGTCAGTGCGCTCGAAGAAAGCATTGGCATTGCCGAACCTATGCAACTCGCGTTTATTTCGGGCACCGCCCGCGCCAACCTCGGTATTTCTCTCACCAGCATGGGACGTATTGAAGAAGGCATTCAATCGCTCACCTTCGCGCTCGAACATTCGCGCATTCAAGGCAACGTGCGCGCCGAAGCATATGCGATGACCTATCTAGCGCGTATGCTCGCCCGGGAGGATCAAGTGGACGTGGCGCTCGCATCCGCCCGACAAGCCGCGTTTCTTGCCGAAAATATACCGGGTTTGCGCGGGTTTGCCCTGGCCGTACAAGCCGACATTCTGCTCGCCCAGGGACAACCCGGCGTAGCCCTCGATTTGGCCACCGCAGCAATGAACATTCTCCAAGAACTCGAAGGTGTCGAAGAAGGAGAATCCCTCATTCGCGTCGTACACGCGCTCGCCCTGCGCGGTCTCGGGCATGCCCAAGAAGGCAAACGCTGGATCAATATGGGACGCCGAGGATTACGCACCAAAGCCGCACGAATCAGCGACGAACGCTGGCGTCAATGCTTCCTCGAAAACGACCCTGACAATGCTCGCTTGTTACGCGTAGCTGCCAATTGGACAAGCGCACATTAGCGGTTGTTTATCAGGTGCCCGCACTTCGCGCCTCACCCCCCAGCCCCCTCTCCAACTTCGCTTCGCTACGTGGAGAGGGGGAGCCGGAAAAACGAGGCTCTTTTCCCCCTGTTATGAAAGCCGGGCACGTTCTCGCTTA
>JANORL010001268.1:0-8768 GCA_031415295.1 Polyangiaceae bacterium
GATCTTTCCCTATCTCATTGGTGACGATTTGCTCTCCAACTTGGATGGCAAACCGTCGCGCTGGGTTATCGACTTTTCACCACGCGAGCAACTCAGCGCGCGCCAGTACGTCCTACCCTTCCAACGAATCAAGAATCGCGTCCTTGCGGATCGGGAAAAGGCGGCTGATGAAGAAGTATTACGCAATGAACCACTCGACGGTGGCGGCAACCATCACCACTCGATTTTTTTGAAACGTTGGTGGCTGCTAAGTTATCCGCGAGGAGAATTGATGACTCGCATCAATTCGCTCACTCGGTACATCGTTTGCTCTCGTGTTACCAAAAGACCGATCTTCGACTTCGTTTCGGCAGACATTCACCCAAGCGACGCTCTCGCCGTCTTTCCACTCGAAGACGATTATTCGTTCGGCATTCTCCAATCGTCATTGCATTGGGCTTGGTTCACCGCTCGTTGTTCGACACTCACGGCCCGATTTCGTTATACGTCCGAAACTGTCTTCGACAGTTTTCCTTGGCCACAATCACCAACGGAAAAGCAATGTTTGGCCGTGGCCAACGCCGCCGTGGCTTTGCGTGCACTTCGTCGGCAAATGGCCAGCGAGAAACACATGAATCTGCGAGCCATGTATACGTCGATGGAGGATCCAGGAGCGCACCCGCTGAAAGAGGCACACGCGGCGCTCGACAAGGCCGTACGTGCTGCATACGCAATGCCTGCACGAAAGGATCTGCTCGCGTTTCTACTCAATTTGAATCAGAAGTGCGCCGATCGAGAGGCGAAGGGCGAATTGATCAACGCCCCAGGTTTGCCCACGGAAATGTGGTCTGGTGCTTTCGTCACGAAGGATTGCGTCAGGGCAACGCACGCCAAATCAAACGCGTCCACGGTGCGAACTCCCGCAAGAGCACCACGTCACGTCACGACAAACTCGCGATGACACCACGTTTGGAACTCGAAACCCGACCGCCGCCGTACCTCGATGTCGCAAGATCATCGTTTGTCATGGACGCACAGTACGCATCATCGACACAACGTGTCCCACCCACGAAGTACGCGCTGTTGTCAACGCTTTCCTTTTCGAATCGCGATACGTTCTTCGACCATCGATTGGAGCGCAATCATGCAGCGCGAATGTCATTTCGCGTCACCTTGTACTTGACGAATCGTCTCGTAAAGGGGATTCCGGGACGGAAATGGCAGCGAGCTACTTCGACGTGGACGGCACGCTGATCCGCACCAACCTCGTCCACCCCACGCTTTACTACGTCCTGCACCAGAACACGCCGCTTCACAGCATGGCGAAACTTGGCGGGGCGCTCCTCAAAGCTCCTTGGATGGCGTGGGCCGAGACGCGAGATCGGCGTATCTTCAACGAGCTTCTCTTCACGTCGTACGGCGGTATGAGTGAGGACCGGCTCTTGGGTTTGGCAGATGAAACTTTTGATCGGGTCATCAAACCCAACATTTACCCTCATGCTCGCGACCTCGTGCAGATGAGTCTCGACAAGGGTCATGACGTTGTGATCGTTTCCGGCGCACTCGACTTCTTGATGCAACGTTTGTCAAAGCATCTCGGTGCGACGGACGTGATTGCGAACAAGCTCGAGATCAAGGAGCATCACGCCACGGGCAAACTCTTGCGACCCGTCGTTGCAGGACCGGAAAAAGCGCGACTCATCCGCGAGCATGCGCGGGGTCGAGGTCATGATCTCGACGAGTGTTTTGCGTACTCCGACAGTTACTCCGACGTTCCAATGCTCAGCGTCGTAGGTCATCCCGCAGCGGTAAATCCCGACCGCAAGCTGCAGCTCCTCGCAAACGCTTATCATTGGCCCATCATCAACGTTGCTTGAAGCCCGTCGTACCCCGGACGCCGAATACGAGAATCAAATGAGTCATCCCAGTGTCGTCACGATCGACAGTCGCAGCGCACCCCGCGTCCTCTTTTCGGGCGACAAGCTCGTCGAGGTCGACTTGCCGACGGGCACGCGTGTCATTTACCCCAAGCCGCCTTTGAAGGCGCTCAACGACGTAGATGCGGCCATTCGATACGCGATCAACCATCCGTACAATTCCGAGCCGCTCTACGCGAAGCTTCGGCCGGGGATGAAAATCACGATTGCGGTGGATGACATCTCATTGCCCCTGCCGCCGATGAAGCGTCCGGATATTCGCGAACGTGTCCTCACGGTCGTGCTCGATTTGCTCGCGGACTATGGCGTCGACGATGTCGAAATCATCATCGCCACGAGCGTGCATCGCCGCATGAAAGATTGGGAAGTGCGGCACATCGTCGGGGACAAGATTTTCAACGCTTATTGGCCAAAGAAACTCTACAACCACGACGCGGAAAACGCCGCGAACATGAAGTACATCGGCGAGACCGAGCTTGGCGAGGAAGTCGAGCTGAACAAGCGCGCTGTCGACAGCGACCTCGTCATTTATGTGAACTTGAATCTCGTACCGATGGATGGCGGACACAAGTCCGTTGCCGTGGGGCTTTGTGGTTATCGGAGTTTGCGTGCCCATCACAATCCGAAAGTGATGCGTAATTGCCACTCGTACATGGATCCGAGTTCGTCGGAGCTGAATACGAGCGTTGTACGCATGGGACGGCTGACCAATAAGAAACTCAACGTGTTCACGATCGAGACGACGGTCAACAATCGAATGTTCGACACGCCGCTCGAGTTTTTGGCGAAAAACGAAGACGACTTGACGCGTACCGAGAAAAACGCTTTGCGGGCGTTACGGTTTACGCTCGACAAGGTGCCACAACCGGCGCGCCAAGCTATTTTTCAGCGTGTTCCTTCGCCGTTTGGGGTGACTGGCGTGTTTGCTGGCGAAACGGAAGCCGTGCATGAACACACGTTGCGTCGCAGCTACGAGCAATACTTGATTCCGGTAACTGGCCAAGCGGACATTTTGATTTCGGGTATTCCGTACATCAGTCCGTACAACGTCAATTCGTTTTTGAATCCGCTGCTCGTGCAGGTCATGGCCAACGGGTATTTGTTCAATTTGTACAAGGGCGCGCCCATGGTCAAAAAAGGCGGCACGATGATCATTTTGCATCCGTGCACGGACCTTTTCGACAACGATCACCACGCGCCGTACATCGAATTCGTGCACCGCTTGCTCCCGCATACGCGCGACGCCATGGAATTGCACAAAGAATGGGAGCCGAAGTTCGCCAAAAACCCGGCGTACCTCGAGATGTACCGTTATGGGAATTCGTACCACCCGACGCATCCGTTTTTCATGTGGTACTGGGGCGAGGCGGGTCGTCAACACTTGGGCCGGATGATCGTCGTCGGCGCCGACAACGAATACATTCCGCAACTTTTGGGCTGGGAAACGGCGCGCACGATGGACGAAGCGCTCCGTATGGCGAAACAAACGGCGCCGCCGAATCCAAGCATCTTGGCGCTGCATTGCCCGCCGATCTTCATGACGGAAATGTCCGCCGAACGGCATCGTTCGCCCATTACGACAATGTCTTCTGAATGAGGTCCTCAAGGATTCAACGTGGCAAACCCCGGTGCAACCGCGCGTCGCATCCCTGCGCCACGTGATCTTACAATTCCCGAATCTGGATCGACAACGGCGCGTGGCGTCTTGTCGTATGCCATTTCGCGACTGATTACCGAACTTCCGACGATAGGGCGAGGGTTCACTGCCTCGCCCGAAATGCGCACGGATCTTTTGCGTTTTCATTCGCTCTGCCGCGAGCTTTCGAGCAAGCAGCCAGGAGCGCTTCCAAGCCTCTTGCGCCGTACGCCTCTGGCAACGCTCGTGCGCGTCTTGCGCCATCAGCCGTCGGAAGTGCTGGCTAGTGAACTTGTAGGCTTGTTGTATTTCGAGTTGGCGCGTGTCGAAGCGCTGGACGAGCCTTTGCGGCAACATTGCCCGCCGCAGCGGCTGTTGTCACTCGGTGGACGTTTGTCCATTTCGATGTCCGAAGCGCCACAAGCGATCGATTATGCGAACGGTACCATCACCGTCCGGTTCGCGTCCGAAAGCGTGGAATTGAACCTGGACGAATTGGACGACAACCCACCTGGATTTGTCGCGAATGAACGTGGAATCCGCATAGAGAGACCTTTTCACGCGATTGACGGCGACATCGTTTTGGCACTGACGGACAACAATCCGCTGTCGATGTTCGAGGCGCATCCCGACAAACAAGGCAATACGATCGACCTCGGCGGTAAAACAGTCGCGGATTGGACGAGCGTTTTACGAGACGGACTACGCCTGATTGAAATCACGTTGCCTGATTTACGTCGCGAGATGGACTTGTTCGTGCAGCAGATCATACCCGTGGGGTTTGACCAGGAAAAACACCTTTCGGCATCGTACCAAGAAACGATTGGAACGATTTACATGAGCCTACATCCGAGCCTCATGACGATGACGGAAGCTTTGATCCACGAATTTTCGCACAACAAGATCAATGCACTTTTCGAGTTGGATGACGTACTGGAAAATGCGTTTTCGCCGCTCTACACGTCACCCGTGCGTCCTGATCCGCGACCTTTGCATGGCGTATTGTTGGCGGTGCATGCTTTTTTGCCTGTAGCGCGCTTGTACGAACGGATGGTCGAAACGGGGCATCCATTGGCGCAAAATGCTGCATTCTTGGAGCGCTTCGAGAAAATCCGGCAAATCAATGCCGAAGGTGCCGAAGTGGTGCTCGAAAATGGTCGACCTACGGCGATCGGAAAAACGCTAATCGGTGAAATTCGGCGGTGGAATGAGCATTACCGAAGCATCAAGCGCGCTGGCCCCGACGTTGTGGTTGGCTGATACGTCAAGCGTTGTTACGGCGCTGCAATCGCCCTCTCGATAATTACCTCGACATGCGACAACGCGTGATCCAAATCAAAACATTGGTCGATTTTCGCCGCATCGAGTCGTTTTTGTATGTCGGGGTCGTTCTTCAACAAATCCCGAAATGACCCCGCACCCTGAAGCGCCTGCATCGCATTACGTTGTACCAGGACGTATGCTTCTTGCCTCGGTAAGCCGCTTTGCACAAGCGCCAGCAAAATCCCTTCACTAAAAAAGAGACCGCCCGATCGTTCGAGATTTGCGCGCAATCCATCTTCCCGCACCACAAGCCCATTCACGAGCAACGTCGTTCGCTCAATCATAAACCCGAGCGTCGTTGTCGCATCCGGTGCAATCATCCGTTCGACCGACGAATGCGAAATATCTCGCTCGTGCCATAACGCGACGTCTTCGAGCGCTGGAATCACCGCCGCGCGCACCATTCGCGACAAACCACACAAGTTTTCACTCAATATGGGATTACGCTTGTGCGGCATGGCGCTCGAACCTTTTTGACCCGCCGTGAAATTTTCCTCGGCTTCGGCAACTTCCGTACGTTGCCAATGACGAACGTTCGTCGCGAAACGTTCGATACTCGCCGCGACGACCGCAAGTGCCGAGAAAAACACCGCGTGTCTGTCCCGTGAAACAATTTGTGTTGAAACTGTTTCTGGTTTGAGCCCCAACGATGTGAGTGCACGCGCTTCGATCTCTGGCGACAAGTGCGCGTAGGTCCCGACAGCTCCAGCAATTTTTCCCACCGCGATTTCTTCACGTGCAACACGCATGCGTACTCGACCGCGTTTCATCTCCGCCAAGTGCCCAGCGAGTGCCAAGCCAAACGTGATGGGCTCGGCGTGCATGCCATGACTGCGTCCGATCATCGGCGTGCGACGATGTTCAATGGCGCGTTTCGCAAACGCTTCGATGAGTTTGTCGAGACGCTCGAGTAGCATGTCGGCACTTCTCACGAGCAAGACAGCAAGGCTCGTATCGAGCACATCGCTCGACGTCATGCCGAGGTGCAACCAACGAGCATCGGGGCCGGCGAGTTCTTCAACGTGCGTAAGAAACGCGATGACATCGTGTTTGACCGTTCGTTCGATCTCTTCGATGCGTTCAGGGTCAAGGCGCAGATTTTTTTCACGGATCGAGCGAACCGTTCCAGTGGGTACTTTGCCTGCTTCCTCCATCGACGCGCACGCGGCGAGTTCGACATCGAGCCAGACGTCGTAACGAGTCTGCGGTGCCCAGAGCGTAGCGAAAGCTTGTGGGGTGTATCGCGGGATCATCGGCGGCGAAGGCTGGGAGATGGGATGACGAGCGTCAAGCCACGAAGCGCGCTCTTTCGTCGTATGCAGGAAAGTCATCCTCACGATGGATCGTGCTATTCTCGAGCCATCCTTTTTCAAAGGTTGTCATGAGCACCGACATGATCACGCCGGGGATGGTCATCGCCGGTCGGTATCGCATCGCTAAGCAACTTGGAGAAGGCGGCGTGGGGGCCGTTTTTCTCGTGCAGCACGTTCATACGGACGAACGTTTGGCACTCAAAGTGTTGCACACACAAATGGCGATGGATCCGACGACGATCGAACGATTTCGCGCCGAAGCTCGTGCTCCAGCGCGGATCGACAGCGATCACATCGTTCGAGTCACGGATGCTGACGTCGCACCCGAGATTGGCGGCGCACCGTATCTGGTGATGGAGTATTTGCGCGGCAGGGACCTTGGGGCGGAATCTGAAGCGCGGATAAAGTTTCACCCCAAAGAAGTTGTGCTCTACCTGCGACAAACTGCGCGAGCACTCGACAAAGCGCACGCCATCGGCATCGTGCATCGGGACTTGAAGCCCGAAAATATCTTCCTCACGGTGCGTGAAGACGGGACGCCATGCGTGAAACTTCTCGACTTCGGCATCGCGAAGATCACGGGCACATCCGCCGGCGGCGTCAATCAATCGAAGACGAAGACGGGTGCAGTGTTCGGCACGCCGCTCTACATGGCGCCCGAACAAGCGCGCGCACAGGCGCATTTGATTGGACCTCATACGGATGTGTGGGCGCTCGGTCTCATCGCCGTGCGTATGTTGCTCGGTGGAGATTACTGGGAAGCGGAAACGTTGTCGGACCTGATCGTGAAGATCGTCGTCGATCCGATTCTTCCACCGAGTCAACGAGGCAGCACGTTTGGTGCCGCGTTCGACGCGTGGTTTTTGCGTTGTTGCCAGCGTGATCATACGCAGCGGTTTCGCTCGGCCGGCGATGCGATCACGGAGCTCGCCGCATCGCTTGGTGTGGTGGAAGGTCCGCAACTCGTCGTCGAGGTGACGGACATTCTGCAGAAGGCACATGCAGCCGAAGGCGCATCGCCACATACGTTGGCGGGAGCTCCGATTGCGGTTGTCGGAGCGCAAAGCGCGGCGCCGTTGCTCACGACACCTGCAAGTCCCATCACGGTGACTCCAGTGGGACACGTATCGGGGTTTCACGCGACGTCGGCGATGGGATCGACGATACTCGCTTCGGAAACATCGGCAATTCCGCTCGGACAAACCAATTCGCCCCGAGGTTCTTCCAACAAGATGGTGGTCACGGTCGCGAGCGCGGTCGTCGTCGTTGGACTCATCGGCATTGGCGCATTTTTCGGATTGCGTGGACAGGGTTCCGGACAAACCGCGGCGGCGTCTCCGGATTCAGTCCCCGTAGCATTGCCATCGGCAATGCTAGAAAAACCCAAAGCCGCGCCGACGGCCACCACCATTGCATCGAATTCGACTGCACCCGCCGCGAGCGAAATGGTCGAACCGACAACGAGTGCGATTGCTACCGCTACACCGACGATTCCTACAACTCGATCCACTACGAAATCGATCTCCACGGGATCCACAAAGACGAAGAAGTCGAATGATGATGACCTCATGTCTGGCCGCAAGTAAACTATCGCACCGATTCTGGTCGCCTATGCTCGCCACCGCGTTGATTGGCGCGGTCGTTACAATTGCTCCGAATGTTGCGTATGCTGACGACGCAACGGCTGAAGCATTGTTTCAAGCGGGCAAAGGCCTGATGGACCAAAAGAAGTACGCCGAAGCGTGCCCGAAACTCGAAGCGAGTTATAAGCTCGATTCGGCGGTGGGCACGATGTTGAACCTTGCTGATTGCCATGAAAAAGAAGGCAAACTGGCGCAGGCCTGGGGCAATTGGGGCGAAGCGCGCGATCAAGCAAAACGCGAGAATGACAAAGCGCGAATGGAGCTTGCGGCACGTCGTCAAAAAGAACTGGAACCGCGTGTTCCGAAACTGACGATCAAGGTCACTGGCCCTGTGGAAGGCCTCGTGGTTTACCGCGACGAACTTAAACTCGAACCCGTGATGCTCGGCGTTCCGCTTCCGGTGGATCCGGGTGCGCATACGATTACGTTGCGCCGTGGAACTTCGGTAGTGCGGGAAAAGAAAATCGATATCGCCGAAAAAGCCACGGATGAAGTAACGATCGATGCGACGATCGATGCGACGATCGATGCGACGGGTATTCGCCCTGCTCCGCCGGAAGTAAAGAATGGTGCGTCTGGAGAAACCAAGCCCGAAGTGATCATGGTTCGCAGAAGCAAAGGGAGAGCCGCTGGAGGCATCATTCTCGCCACGACGGGCAGCCTCACCGCACTCTTGGGGCTCATCGGCACTTTTGTGGCTGATTCCGGTGACGGCAAAGCCACGGGAATCGTCACATTGCTCATTGGCGGTGGAATGACGGTCGGCGGAATCGCACTTGCAAACAACGGATTGCAAAAGGTGCCGAAAGGCGAAACGACGTTCACTATTTCATCCTCTTCCGTATTCATTGGTCCGGGCTCACTCATGATCCGCGGTCAGTTCTAATCGCGTCTAATCCCGTGTGCCCACCGAGATTGCTCGGCCGCATGAAAAGCT
>JANORL010001269.1:0-2178 GCA_031415295.1 Polyangiaceae bacterium
GGTTCGACGTGAAAAACTTGCCCTTTGGCGGAAAGCTTGCGAGGGTGGCAACATGCGTAGCGGAAAATGGCGCGTGTGTGCGACGGTGATCGCGTTGGGTGTGGCGACGAATGCGCCAGTGCACGCGGGACCGGTGGCGAAAAAGGCGCCGGTCGTGGTGAAGGAGACGGAATTGGAGGAGGCCGCGCGGCTGACGAAGGATGTCGAGCGGCTTTCGAAGGAGGGGAAATACGACGAGGCGCTTGCATTGGCGGAGCGCGTGCTGGCCATTCGACAGAAGGCGTTGGGTCCGGACCATCCAGATGTGGCAATCTTGCTCCACAATTTCGCGTTGGTGTGTCAGATGAAAGGCGATTATACGCGAGCCGAGTCGCTCCTTCAGCGATCGCTTGCCATAAAGGAGAAGGTGACGCTGCGTCTTTTGCCGCTCGGCGGCACCGCGGAGGAAGCGAAGACCATTCACACACTCTTTCCAGACAGCCGCGTGCTTATGGGCGTCGATGCAACCGAAGAAGCTATCAAAGCCGTCCACGCACCGCGCCTTTTGCACTTGGCCACGCACGGTTTTTTCTTGCCCGAACGGCCCGTCCCCGAGGTGCTCCTTCACGCGACGGGCAGCGAGCCAACCGCCGCCGAACGCGCTGCGATTCTACAACGCGAAAACCCGCTGCTTCGCTCCGGCATCGCGCTGGCAGGCTTCAATCAGCGAAAAAGCGGCATCGACGACGGCGTCTTGACTGCGCTCGAAGTTGCGGGCTTGGATCTTTATGGCACGCGCCTCGTCGTGTTATCGGCGTGCGAAACGGGCGTGGGACACGCCAGCTCGGGCGAAGGCGTTTACGGATTACGCCGCGCGCTCTCGATGGCCGGCGCGGAAACGCAAGTGAGTGGATACCGGACGAACCCGCGAGCTGATGCAATCGTATTACGGCCGGCTGAAAGGCAAAGGAGGGCGCAGCGAATCGATGCGTAACGTGCAGCTCGCGATGTTATCGAATAAGGAAACGTCGCATCCCAATCTATGGGCGAGCTTTATCGTGTCGGGCGATTGGCGCCAATTGGAAGGCGATGCGGTTTTGCCTGATCTCACGGTACACCCGGGCCCGCGGGGATGTGCGTGTACGTTTGCAGGCGATGCAACCGAGCCATACAACGCGTGGATTGGCATCGTGATCGGATTGGCGGCCATGCGGTGCAGGCGCTCGATGCGAATACCCGTCCATGTTACGGAAAAAGCGCCACACGCATGCCGAGGTTGAGCCAGCCGTGAATTTGGGCATCTGCTATCGGCCCACCATTAACACTCGTATACGTGCCGATCCCAAGGTTGACGTAGGGGCCAAAGCCAACAAAGGGATTCGTGCGAAAATCGGCGCCAACCGTGAAGCGTGCGAATTCGATTCCCTTGGCGATGACCATGGCCGTGTCATCAGGACCGGACGCCCTGAACGATGCAGACTCGTGCCCCATGCCGACGCCGAAGTACGGATTGACCATTTTTTCTGGGAGAATGTGATATCGCAGATTGAATCCGATGCGCACTGTGCTCAAAGAACAGGTCACGCTTGACGAAATGCAGAGCTTATCGACCATGCTACCTCCGTCGCCAAAGCCATATCCGACGTACGAACCAAAATAAAAATGGGGCGTGACTTTGTAGCCCAGTTCCAAGATCAACGGCAGCTCCCTGGATATGAAGTCCGCTTGCGACAAGCTGTTATCGACGTCTCCGAAAGGAATGGAATAGCCGACGCCCAATGCCATTTGGACACCTTTGTTGGCAGGCACAGTGCCAGGTGCCGGAGCCGGGGACTCGGCAATGGTCGCAAGTTCCGGTTCGGGTGGTTCGGCAATGGTCTCAAGTTCCGGGTCGTTTTGTGAATCGTAGCCCGAGAGATAGGGCACCTGTGCCGATGCCGACGGAGCCACCGTCATCACCGCCGCAGCAATGGATCCAGCAGCGAACAGCCCAAGCGAATTCGAATTACGATTGATGAAACTCATTGGAGAGAACCCTTCGTTCAAACTCCGCGACGACGCGCGAATTCGCTTGGCCTCTTTGCAACGATCGGTCCACGAGCGACACTTGGACGTTTTCGCGAGAAAACCGCGCGGTTCTTAAGACCGAGGCCCGCGCTGCCCGCGGATTGTCGCAGTGCTTCATGATTTTGTTTGGCG
>JANORL010001270.1:0-12681 GCA_031415295.1 Polyangiaceae bacterium
CCTCTGGCGATTTTTGCGAGTGGCGCCCTGGGGTTCGTCGGAGCTATTTCACTGGCTGTCGCGGGTCGTATCGGTCCTGTGTTATCGGCGATCATCATTCCGGCGTGTTTTTTGGCGTCTGTCGTGGGTTTGGCGCGAGGAACCGAAAAACTTGGGGTATGGACCGGTTCCGAGCCATTGCCCCTTGTAAAACGTCACGGATTCTGGCTCGTCACACTCGTCACGTTGTTATACCTTCCTATGCTCGGAAGCCATTCTCTGAGTGATCCGTGGGAGACGCATTACGGCGAAGTCGCGCGTGAAATCTTATCGCGAAACGACTGGATTTCATTGTGGTGGGCGCAAGAAGGATGGTTTTGGTCCAAGCCTATTTTCAATTTTTGGGCCCAAGCGCTGGCCATGGCCATGTTTGGCGTTCGTTATGCTCCGAATGCGATGCTCAGTGCCGCAGCTGAAGGGCGTGAACCTTGGCCGGAATGGGCCGTACGTCTGCCGATTTTCTTGATCACGCTTCTGGCCACGTATTTGCTTTATAAAGCGGTGGCCCGAGTCTTCGGTCGTCGAGCGGGTTTTTTCGGTGGCGTCGTACTGACCACGATGCCGCAATGGTTTCTCGTTTCGCACCAAACCATGACCGACATGCCGTTCGTTGCGTCCATGGCGGCGGCGATGGCCTTGTTTTTGCTGGGCATTCACGAAGACCCAGACAAACACGTGCGGGTGTATGAAGTTCGCGCGGCGGGCCAACCTTTTCGGCTGTCGGGCTATCACCTCGTTCTCGGGGCGATCATAACATGTGCGTTGCCGCAAATCGTGTACCTCATTTCGCGCAACATCGAGATCATTCCTAGTCCCTTCGCCGTGCAGTTCCACGCTGATGCTTTTCGTTCTGGTTCGCCCGTGAATTGTGGATTGCCGGGCAACGAACTTTGCCGTGATGTGCTTCCCGTCGTTCGCGGGCTTCAGCCGGTTTTGCAAGCGGTTCTTTGGATACAGGCATTGGGGCTTGTCTTGTATTTGTCGTGGGGTGAACGTCGAGTGCAACGGCTGTTTTTCCTGGCCGCCTGGTTTTTTGCAGCATTGGCGACGATGGCCAAAGGTCCAGCCGGTTTTCTTCTGCCGGCCTTGTGTGCGCTCGTTTATGTCGTCGTCACGCGCAGGTGGCGTGAACTGCTGCGGATGGAAGTCGTTGCCGGTTTGCTCGTGCTCTTGTGCGTAGCTCTTCCGTGGTTTGTCGCGATGTACGTACGGCACGGGCAACCATTTACCGATCGCTTGCTTTTCCACGACATGTTCAAGCGTGCGTTTACGCATGTGCACGACACGAACGACGGCGAGGACGTAGGATTTCGCTTTTACGTCTGGCAACTCGGTTATGCCATGTTCCCCTGGACGGGGCTGGTTCCGATTGCCCTCGTGCAATGGCTCAAACGGCCGGAAGAAACGGATCGGCGCGCCGATGCGTCGGTGTTTCTATCGATGTGGTTTCTTTTCGCGTTTGCGCTGTTCACCTTGATGCTCACCAAATTCCATCATTACATCATGCCCGCGCTTCCGCCGGCCGCGATGCTCACAGGTGTGCTGCTCGATGAAATGGTGAAACGCGGCGGCCAATTCACGAAAGATGCCCCTGCTCATGTCCGATTCGAACGGATCATGTATGGAGCAGCGGGTTTGGCCGGGGCGCTGGTCGTTGTTTTCGTCGGTCGAGATTTGGCTGGATTACGCGCAGGACTGATCGATCAAGTGCGTCTATTGCATTTGTTCACGTACAATTACAAGCGTGTTTTCCCACCCACGCTTGACTTTCGTCCCACACTTTGGGCGTTTACCATTGCGGCCTCCGTCCTGACCTTGGCGCTCGTATGGGCCCGCATGCGCAAATGGGTCGTGTCCGGGCTGCTCGTGACGGGTGTGCTTTTTGCCGCGTGGGGCATTGATATCTACTTGGTGCGCCTCTCGCCGCATTGGGGCCAGCGCGAAACGTTTCTGGCGTACTACCGCGCGACCCGAGAAATCCCCGGTCCAATCATTGCCTTCCAGATGAATTGGAAAGGCGAGAATTTTTATACGGGTAATGCCGTCCCGGCGTTCGTTTCGAGTGGCAAAAAATTTCAGGATTATATCCTGGAACAAAAAAAGAAGGGCCTGAAGACCTTCTATTTCGTCACTGAACACACGCGTATGGGCAATCTCTCGACCGAGCTTGGTAACCCGCGTATTTTCGACAAGCTGACCACGCCCGAATTGAACAACAAATTTGGCTTGGTGCGCGCGACCTTCGAATAATGGGGCACGCACGTGACGCGCGAAAGACACATTCTGTCACGGCAGTCGCTTGACACCGCGTCACAGCAATTGTGCAATGTTCTTTTCCTGGCGGACGTTCATGAATGGTTCCAAGGTCGTACAGATTTGCGTGGCGATTGGCAGCTTTGCCGTTGCCATGGCGTCATGTTCCGCAGGTGGAGGCCGAGGTGCGGGGGCAGGAGCGATGGGAGGTGATGGTGGCTCCGGCGCGGGGAATATTTCGAGCGGTGGAGGAGGCGAAGGCGGGCTCGTTCTCGTTGGCAGTGGTGGTGGCTCGACGAGTGGCATCAGCGGCGTTGGAGGCGGATGTGCATCGGTATCGCAGACGGCTGAAAATCAGGTTGTCCCGGTCGATATCATCTGGGCCATTTGTTCGACGTTCCAAGCTGATGCGATGGGCAAAGTCGACATTCTTTTCGGGTGCGATACCGTCGTCGTTCCGAATTAGGGCAAACAGTCAGTGTCAGGAAATGACGCTGCGGCTCACCCCATGCCCCTGACAAACTCATCGATGTTTGTCGCAGTCAAGGCGAGCGTAAACCAACGTTGAAGAGCGTCGAGATCCGTGCACGATGAGATGCGCTGGCGTACGCTGCCAGGGATGTCAAGACGTCGGACGAGGAGCACGTCGAGCAACGAAATTGCTCGTTCGCGTGTGCGCCCGTCGGTGTACCCACGCTGATGCCCTTGCGCTTCGGTCCAACGATCGATGTACTTCGATGCTTCTCGCTCGTCGAAGAACGCGGTGACGGGCATCGAGGACAAACCGTACTTGTCGAGTTCGGGGAGCATGGGGACGTTGGCGCCTGGTCGGTACGTGACGGAAGCCAAGCCTTTTTGGATCACTTCGACTTCGTGCCGTTCAGTGTGTACATTCCAAACCATGGGCCAATCGTGCTCGAGGTAGAGCTTGACTTTTTCTTCGAGGTGTTTTTTTCCTTGGGTAGCGCGGATTTCGACGGCGAGTACCGGGATGCCACGAAGAGCCTCGTTTTTTGGATTCTTGATTTCGCGGGCGATGACGACGTCGGGAGCGCGTCGAGATTCACCATGAGGATCATCGAGCACACAGTGGATGTCCGTCAGGATGGTGTAACCGTCGCGTACGTGCGTGAGGAAAAGCCCGCCCAGCACGGTCATGACGATCGAGTGAATACTGTGTGACACGGGCCTCTCCACCAATTCGCCGCGGTGGAGTTCCCACGGAGTATCGTCGTCGTCGCAATCTGCGGGGGTACCAAGCCTGCGCCCGTTTGGACCGAAGTCACGCAGCTCGATGGGGCCCGTTCGTATCAGCTCACGTTCAGGTTCGGAGTGGATTGCACCATCCATGTTCGCGACAGTAGCACATGCAAACGGCGGATGGAAGTACAAAATGTACGGAAGGTAAAACAGTGGGTTCGTCGGGGGGTGTGAAGCAGCGACGAACGGAGCGATGCATTGCGTAGATTGCGGGGGCAAGTGGTGGGACGATTGCGTGTGTCGTGCTTCCCGCACGTTGGGCGTGTCATTGGTCCTGGGTTGCTGCGTCAGCGAATCGGTTCAATTCATTGGTCGAATCGATTCATCATTACCGCACACACCGAACACGGTTCGGACTCGCCGTAGCGCCGCATGCGTTACCGTTGCCGCCGGTGGTGCATCCGTCGGCGAAGCGCACGACCCAGTGGTTCATGTTGTCGACGACGACGATGGAAGACGTCCAGAAAAAGTCGTTGGTTGTGCACGGAAAGACGTTCGGATCGATGGCAGGGTTTGTCCGCGTTTCATCCACAATGGTTTGGAGTTCCTTCATGCTGGGCACACGCCAGTCGGTGGAGCCATTCAAATTCAGCGTTTGGCAGTAGTCATCCGCAGCGGCCCATATCGTGCGGAAGTCGGAAAAAGTCTGCTCCCATATGAGCTGGGTCATCGTGTCGGTCACGGTTCCATTATCGACGATGTAGCGGTTGGGCGGCGCATCCGCGCGGCCATGGTCGGCCCACGATGTTGCGATGGTCAGCGCTGCAGTGAATAGAATCCAGGTGGGATGGCGGTGAGATGTGGTCATGGGTTTGTCTCGTTGTTCGTGAGATGGGAGATAGGCTCGAAGAAGTACGGGTTGTCTGGCCTCACTGGACACACCGAACGCAACTCGTTATCGGATCGATCACGTTGTTGTAGGTGTTGCCGTAATAAAAATTGACAAGCCATCGGATAGAGGAGTCACCGATAAACGGAGAAGATGTCCAGTAAAGCTCGTTCGCCGTGCTCGGAAACGCAGTCACATTGATCGACGGGTTTCGGGTGAAGTCGACGAGCGACACCAGCTCGATGCGAGTGGGAAGTCGCCATTCCGTATAGCCTGCGGTGGTGGCGTCACCGCAGATCATGTCCGCTTTGCTCGAATTGTATGAACCACACATCTCCATTTGTTGCCATATCAGTTTGGTTACGTTGTCGGTAACGGTCGCATCTGGCGCTTGTCCATTCACGGTATATGTTGCCGCGTCGGTCGCGTTTGGCATGGGCCAATTGGCCCACACCTTGTCGTTCACGATGCCGCCACCACCGCCACCGCCACAACCCGAACTGGTACTGCTCGAACTGCTGCTGGTTGAACTGGCACTGCTGCTGCTCGAACTGATGCCGCTCGAACTGCTACTGCTGCTGCTCGAACTGCTACTGCTACTCGTCGCATCCCCGCCGTCGGGCGTGTCCTCCCTCGTGATCGGAGGATTCCAGTCACACGCGCTCAACGCCAGAAGCGCCGCGCACCCCAAGATGAGACCGTACTTCTTTGTCGCCACGATGCTCCTTCCACTCAAACGCATCACGCGTCTGCACGTCACGCTACACGAGGCGCCCGACACTGCAAAAAAAGCTGCTGCACCGATGATCGCGACAACCCCGCCCAGCCAAACGCTACCGCGGGCGAACTTTCTTCAACACATCTCTTGCTATTCCGTTTCGCACGCTGATACGCTTACCCGGCGTCACGCGCACGCTCGGATTTCGAGGGACATGACGATGGATGCGGCACCGCTACCAGGGACGATTCTGCTCGACAAATACCGCGTCGAGCAAGTGCTCGGCCAAGGCGGAATGGGTGTCGTCGTCGCCGCTCGACACGTGCACCTCGGCGAACTCTTCGCCATCAAGCTCATGCTTCCGTCCGCTCTTGGGCATACCGAAGCCATTGCACGCTTCGTACGTGAAGCGCGTGCATCCGCGCGGCTGAAGGGCGAACACGTGGCGCGCGTGCACGATGCTGGAAGTCTCGCGGACGGCGCTCCCTTTATGGTCATGGAGCACCTCGCAGGCGACGACCTCAAACATGTCCTAAAGAAGCGCGGTCCATTCCCCTTCGATGAGGCCGCGTTCTTTGTGCACCAAGCATGTGAAGCCGTCGCAGAAGCACATGAGAATGGCATCGTGCATCGAGACCTCAAGCCGGCCAATATGTTTTTGATCCGCCGGCCCAATGGCACACCATGCGTCAAGGTGCTCGATTTCGGTATTTCGAAGGAACTCGACCCAATGAACAAGGTCGGGCCCGATCTGACAAAACCGGGCACGTTCATGGGTTCGCCGCGGTATATGTCTCCGGAACAGATGGCGAGCGTCCAAACGACCGACCAACGTAGCGACATTTGGGCGCTCGGTATCATACTGTATGAATTCGTCATTGGGAAACCTCCATTCTTGGCCGATGCGATGACGGAACTTGTGACGAAAGTACTCACGACACAGCCGATACCGCCAAGTCATCTACGTCCGGGTATTCCTCCCGAATTCGACTCGGTGGTGCTGCGCTGTTTGGAAAAAAAACCCGAATGCCGATTCGGGTCGGTGCGTGAGTTGATGGTCGCATTGGAGCCATTCACCACGGCCAAGATGACGAAGCCGGTCATTGCCGTGCAACCAACCGCCCCATCACCGCGTGTCGCAACCCAGCAGGACCCGCCCACAATCATCGTTCCGAATCATGCGGAGGCACCACAATCCTCAGCAGCTACGGTACCGCTCGCAATGGCAGACCATCCCGATAGGGGCGACGAATCGGAAGCAGCGACCATCGTTATCGCGCCGCCGTTGGCAGACCATCCCGATAGGGGTGGCGAATCGGAAGCAGCGACCATGCTCATCGCACCGACGCAGGCGAGCCAGACCGGAGAGGCATGGAGCAACACGCGCACGGTTCTGGCGCGCAAAGGCAAGAACACGTTTGTCGTGGCAGGCGTAGCCATCGGTGCGATTGCATTGATCGGCGGCGGCACATTTGTCGCGACAAGGTCGACTCCGACCACGTCGACCATTGCAACGGGCGTATCCATTGTGCCATCTGCGGTAAAACCAGTACCCATTGCCATCGTAGAGCCAACAGCAACGCCAACGAGGGAATCGAAACCAGCGGAGGAATCGGTGCCTACGGTGGGATCACACCGCCCGCCACCAGTTGCCACAACCCTCCATCCACCATCGGTTAAGCCGCCGCGAACAACGCCTACACTGACAACTCGGCCGACGGCATCGACCACGGGATCCTCCATTCCCGACAGGGACAAATGAGGTCAATGTTCGAATGGTACCATCCATGAACCGACGAATGCGAATTGCTGCCCTCGCCGCGGCGCTCCTCCTCTTCTTCGTGCCGTCGCTTGTTCACGCCGACGCTTTGCCAGACGTGATCGGGGAAGCCACGAAACTCTATAGCGCCGCGCAGGCCGACTACGACAACAAGGCATTCGATAGCGCTTGTCCCAAGTTCGAGGCCGCTCTGAAGCTTACGCCGGAGCACGTGAGGACGGCGATATCGCTCGCCCAGTGTTACGACAAGTTGGACAAACCGGCAAGCGCATTGCGAGTGTTGCAGAGGGCAAAGCTACTTGCCGAATCTCGATCGGCTCAGGAGAAGGTTCGCGAAATCGCCGGTAAAATCACCGCTCTGTTGCCGCGTCTGCCCGTTCTGCGCATCATTGTGCCCGAGAATGTTGCCCGATTGCCAGGCGTGACGATTCTGCGCGGTGTCATTCGGGTCTTTCCAGCGGATTGGGGAGAGCCTATCCCGGTGAATCCCGGAACGTACCAGATCAAAGTCTCGGCCAACGAGGGGCAACCGTGGAAGACCACAGCAACGGCGCTCATGGGCGAACCACTCGACGTGTCCATACCGTCAACGTGGGAGGGTATGGTGCAATCTGTTTCTCCACTTCCGTCATCTTGGCGCCGCACGGCTGGGGGTGTTGGCATTGGAATCGGTGCAGGTGGACTCGTTATCGGCGGCATCTTGGGCGGTGTGGCCGTCTCGCAATACAACGAGAGCAACGACGGGCATTGCGACCAAAGCAATGTATGCAATACTACTGGAACGGCTCTGCGGCTCGAAGCATTTAAACTCGCGAATGCATCCACAGCGCTTGTCATCGTCGGAGGCGTGTTGCTTGTGGGTGGCATCGTGCTCGTGGCGACAGCGCCAGCACCCAAGAAGGGGACGGAGCCGGTGGTGCAGACGAGCGTATGGATCGGACCAGGAAGTCTGGGCCTACGAGGGCAGTGGTAATTGAGAGCGAATCGCGGGGGATTGGCGCACGCAACGCAGCTTGTCAACCACATCGATGTGCTTCCAGGTAATCACCGTGCTGATTGCCGTGCATTGAGCGGTTGGCGAGATGGCTTCTTCGATGCGGCGCTTCCCACGCATCTTTTCCCACGCATCTATGATGGAATGGTTTTACCGTTTCCCGCCCTTGCCGCCGCCACCTTTTGCGCTATCGCCACCTTTGGTGCCGCCACCTTTTGCGCCGCCACTGCTATGGCTACTCCCGCCGCCTTTTGCGCTTCCTCCGCGGTCATCGTGTCCCCCATGCGCTGCCACGTGCACGGATACTTCTTTTCCTTTGCCGCCAGGACGCACGGCATTGTCTGATTTGAATCCCCCACTGTCGCGCGCAAACGTGCCGTCCTGACCGACATGCCGCCCATTGTTGCCTTTGTGATGATGGCCGTCATGATCGTCGTCTCGCGCTTCCACACGCACGCGCGTTCGACCGTACACGTCGACGCCGCTATCGAAACCGCCCGTCAATCGGAATCGAATACGCGGTGCCGCGGCGATACGAACCCGTGCCGTCGGAGCCACGATACGTACACCCGGACGATATCCCCAAATGGCTGAACGTACCACACCGCCAAACCCGAGCGATACCGTGACGCGTAATGGATCGACCACTGTCCGGGTACCCATTCGCCCCACGAAATAGGCACCTTCCGAATGATGCGTAAATGTCACGACTTCTGGACGTTCGGCAATAAAACCCATGCGCAGCGTTCGTCCTTCCAATGTCGTCCGCGGGCGTAAATCCGCATCGAGCACATACACGCGCACTTCGCCGCCTTCGTCTCCCACCATTTCGAGTCGATCATCGCCGACGACTTGAATCGTCCCACCATGCGGTCCAGCCGCTTCGGCATCTATTTTGACTTCGACGGAGGTTTTGGCCGTCGTCACCAATGCTGCCGTTCCGCCCACGGGAACATGCATCACGCCGCTCCAAGGCTTGCCCGAAACTTGCAACGTGTAATTGACTTCCGTCAAATCCGCATCGAGCTTCGGCCCTGCGGCCACCAAAAAACCCGTTTTGGGCTCGAGCACCAAAGGCACCGTTTTCGATTCGCCGGATTGCAGCTTGTAAACGAGCGAACCACTTACGTTTTCCTTGATTTGGCCGGTGGCACTTGCGGTCACCATCGCCCGCACCTGACCATCAGGAGCGATCTGCATCGCGACCGTGCCGTCATCGTGCTCTTCGACAACCGCGTCGGAAAAATCTGCATTGACGACCATGGCAGCTTCAGCGCCGACCACAGGAGCAGTTTCGTCGCTCTTGCCACATGCGGGCACGAGCACAAGTGCAAACAAGAAAATGGGGGCGTAAGCCAAACGGGTCATGGGATTCTTCTCCTCGGTGCGATCCATGTGTACTACGTATTTGTCCGGGCAGGTATGCAAAAATTTATCGAGCCAAAAGTTCGGCGGGATGTCGAATTATTCGAAACGCGGCGCGTTGTGGTTGCGTCATAGAATGCAATCGGTCGACCGTGCAGAATAGTTGCCCTAATGAAGACGGCCCTGGTAGCCTGCCGAGCGAACAGGGGGTTCTCATGCATCGAAGACTTTGGGCGGGAGTTGTGGGAGTTCTGGGGCTGGCTTTGTGCGATTGTGGATCCGACCCAGGCTATACCGTCATCGACAGGCCCAGCGTCATTGCTTCCGAACCACAGGCAACCAAACCCGAAAGCCCAGAGGCTCCACGGAAAACCTTTATCGCATTGCAGACGTGCGCCGACCGGTATGCCTATAGGCTGGCCTCGGATTCACACTATGCCGTTCTTTATGACATCGAGGCGACCGGGCTCGGCATTACCGCCGTAAAGGTCAAAGATTCCATGCTCACCAACAGTGACCTTGAGGCATGCTTGTCGAAGGCGCTGGAGCACATGGAGATACCAGCCACGGCATTGAACACGCAACATGGCGTAACGCCCCTGTCCCGTTCTGCGGTTGGCATCGCTCAGGCTGCTGCCGCTCCCATTGCGCTACTGCCCATCATTCTCGTTGCGGGTGGTGTGACGATTCTGGTGGGGGTAACTATCTACGTCGCAGTGGAAGCAGTGAAACGGATACCTGTCGAGGACGAAGAAAGCGATGACGAATGCACGAACGGGTATGTTCGGTGCAGAGAGAACCCCGCTGGTGGGAGGCAAGGGAATAATTGGAACATCAGCATATGCGGCTCATGTCTGGAGGTATGCAAGCGAGTAAAGTCGTGGCCTGTCTCCATACCGTTGGGGAACAAGTTTGTCCCCTGCTTCTAGTGTGAAGATCTAAATTAAGAGCAAAACCATGCGAGACAGCGATGAAATGGATCCAGAAGAGATCGCGTTCAACCAACGCATCGACGAGGTCTTTTTGCGCAAGCAAAAAATGAGTTTCGAGGAGGTTGTCCGTCAATATCGTCAAATCGAAGCGGAATTCGTCGAGCGTGCAGGTGATAATGAGCACCATGTGGTAGAAACGAAGCGTCGCATTACGGAATGGCTACTCAGTGAAGCGGAGAGATCCAAGCAACCGCACGACGTTTGTCGGGAGATCTGGGAAGAGCTAGTTCAGCGGGGATTTTCCGATCAATTTCAGCGGCAGATGAAGAGCAGTGGCTACGTCCGGTGCTGCCAACACAATGGCGAATTCGATGCGGGTGCTGCGGTGCTCGAACCCCTCATTGCCGAATTGGAGCAATGGCTTCAGGACCCGACTCTCGCCCCGGAAATGCGTAACTTTTGGGAACACACTCTCGCGAGCGACTACAAGCTACGCGACGAACTCAAAGCCAGCGTTCGCGAGTAGCTCGCCATCACGTTGGCACCCACCAACCCCGCTCGTGAAACATCAGTGCACGATCCCAAGCGGTCTTTGCATCGCATCCCGATTCTCGACGCACCCGTTGCACTCGGGACACGAATCCCGGTGCGCTTTCCGACGTGCACGATATGGCGCTCGGAACCGATTTCGCTTGTGCCATTCATGGCCACGGTGTCGTGAGCTGCTGGGGCGACAATTATTATTCTCAGCTCGGCAACGGCACGCGCGACACGTCCGTCGATCCCGTACCCGTCGTTTTTTGAACAGCAACACGTCGCTTCATCTTCGCGAACCCTCATTCGTTTTTCGATGCCCCAAACGCACGACCGAAGTGTGAGGACCGGGCCACGGAAAACGCACGACCACGACGGCTGATTGTTTGGTCTTTTGTTGACATGCCTCTCGAGATCCTGGACACTCGACCAACTTTCGACCAACACTCGACCGCAACGAGGAAAGCGTACCCCATGTCGCGAATCGATACCTCGTTACAAGCGACGATCCGACCCGTCAAAGGCACTCCATGCACCCGAATGAACAATTGCTCGAAACGTTTTACAGCAGCTTCCAGAAACGTGATGCAGAAGGGATGGCGGGTTGTTATCACCAAGACGTCATGTTTTCCGATCCGGTTTTTCCGGACCTTCATGGAGATCGAGCGCGCGGTATGTGGCGCATGTTATGCGCTCGCGGCAAAGACCTCAAGATTGAATTTAATGCCGTGCACGCCGATGATACCAAGGGCAGCGCGCATTGGGAAGCATGGTATACTTTTTCGGGATCGGGACGAAAAGTTCACAATATCATCGATGCGGAATTCGAATTCCGCGATGGAAAAATCATTCGGCACAAAGATAACTTCAATTTTTGGCGTTGGAGCCGTATGGCTATCGGCCCGGCGGGCGTTCTTTTGGGCTGGACCCCCATTTTGCTCAATGGTGTGCGCAAAAAAGCCAACCAAGGTCTCGTCCACTTTATGGAGAAACCGCGTTGATCAACGTTTACTTCACGTAGTTCCATCCACACACGCCATTTGTGCAGACAAACCCGTCGGCGGTCGGGCACGAACAATCCGTGGTCGCTCCACCGCATTTCAACTCGTCGGCCCGGGCTTGCAAACCTCGAAATCGCGCCGTATCGAAATCCTTGTGGGCCACCAGTTCATTGGTACATCCGCAACTCGTGCCTTCCAAAACGAGACCGCAATCGGCATCGACCGAGCATGCTTGGACCACCGCCAGTTCTTCCTTCAGTTCCGCATTCACTTCGTTGCACGTATCAAACTCCGATCCAAAGACGTTGCGGTAACATCCGCCGACAAGAACCAGCAAAAAAAACACCACGTACCAGGCGCTCCATCCGCGTGAACGCTGGAGGGGCGTCGTCTTGCACGACGGCGTAAAAAGCATGGATGTAAAACGTTTGGCCATTGCTGCCCATCATACGACCAATCGGACGATTGTGCTTCATGGATTTGCTTTTCCCTCCTCACGACATTCTCGAGTGGTACCCGCGAATTGTAATTCGTCTTGGTTTTCGAGTGCGCGAGAGGAATTGCGCTTCTTGACAAACGCTCCAGACTTCTGTCACAAGATCACGAACCGCAACGGGTACTCGATGCATTTGGGAGGCTCCCATGTTTCACATTGGCGACATCATTGATGACCAATACCGGATCGTGCGACTCGTCGGCGAAGGCGGTCAAGGCACGGTATTCGAGGCGGAGGACTTGGAAATTGTTGCGCCGGTCGCCATCAAGGTTCTCAAGCCGGACGTCGCCGCAAGGCCGGAATGCGTTGTGCGCTTACGGCGTGAAGCCCGCGCGATGGGTATGCTCTCCGGCACCGCAGCCGTGCAAATTTACGCACTAAATCGGACGCAAGATGGCCAGCTCTACATCGTCATGGAGCTGCTTCGCGGCCAGAACCTCGACCAGTATGTCCAACGTTTCGAGGCACGGGTTGGTTTTG
>JANORL010001271.1:0-13691 GCA_031415295.1 Polyangiaceae bacterium
ATCGCCCACACCGCCGCCGTGGATTGCGCGCACGATGCCATTGATAGCCGCGTCGCTCGCGCAATACGACATGAAAACGATTTCGGCAAAGTCGAGTTCATTGATGAGCCCGTCACCATTGTCGTCATCGAGGTTCACGACGATAGGCGTCATGCTGACTTGGGCCGAAGCCGGGAACGGCGCGTTTACGGCCTGGTTCGCTGGGGCCACGTTCCCCGTACCACCCCATTGAATCTCTTTGGTCGGCAAGACTTGTGAAAATGGTACAGCCGGAAGCGTACACGTCGGCGCTTTGCCCGTGCCGGTACAAGAGCCCGCTTCGCATTTCGTATTCGGGGGACAATCCCAATCGTCTTCACACGGACAAATCGAGTTTCCAGGCGCGCCACTCACGCACATGCTCGGGAAATACGTCGTGCTCCCGCACGTGAATTGCTGGGTTTGCCCTCCACCATTCGCGTTGCATTCGTACACGTCTTGATTGACACACGTCGTGACGCCCGGTGCGCAGATGTCGGCTACACAAATCGTGCCATTGCAATATTGATTCGGTGCGCATTGTACGTCGGTCGTGCACGAGTTGTCTTTGCAAATGGCGCCGCCGGCGGGCGTTACTTCACAAACCTCGGTCGGGCCGCACATGAGAAAACCGCACGTATTGTCTACGCACGTACCCATGCCGCCTTTCACCTCGCAATGCTGATCAGCATTACACGCGACACCGGCACACAAATCACCACCGCCGCCAGATCCTCCTGTCGCACCCGAGCCGACGAAGATGTTGCCTCCTTCGCCGCCCGCTCCACCAGCACCTCCATTGCCAGCCATTCCGGAACCTGCCGCGCCACTGCTTACCGAACCGTTCGATCCGGATGTCTGGTTTGTCGTATCGCTGCATCCAGCGCCCCATACGAGCAAACCGCATGCTCCGAGCCCAAGAAGAGAAAGTTTGGATTTCCGCATGCGCTCACAGTATCAAGTTCAGCAAGCGCTGAAAAGACCCATCATGCATGAACTCAAGATATTTTGTCCTGACGACCCTTTCAAATTCAGCTCCATTCTGCACCACGAAAAGGACGAATCGTCCGCATTCGACTGGAGGACCGCATGAAAGTTGGCGTTTTGGGTTCAGGTCAAGTTGCTAAGGTACTCGCAAAAGCATTTCTTGAAGTTGGTCACGAGGTGATGCTCGGCAGCCGCGAAGTTTCCAAAGTCACTGGCTGGTCGGATCAAGCATCCGCAAGCGCTGGCACATTTGCAGAGAGATGTGTTAGGGGGTGAGGCGCGAAAACGCTCGCAAATCCACGCTTTTATGCTTTGTAATAATCGTAACGTTCCCCCGATGGAAGAACGCGAGCTTCGAGCGATACGCGTTCGTCTTCTTTCATGGTCGACGTCGAAGTACGCGCGGCCAATAGATTCTGCCGCACTTCCAGCACCGACGAGCAACCCACAATGGACGTATCGGCAAAACTTGCCGCATATCGAAGAAGCTCGGCTGCCGAAGCAATACCGTCGGTGATGATTCCGCCGCGACCCATGACTTTCATCCCAATGACGCCTATACCGCGTTTTCTCGCTTCGGGAATAACCGTGGTGATAAACGGCAACTTGCGCGCGTCCGCTGGATTGACCACGCACAATACAGTATCGATTGGATAGCGTCGCATAGCTTCCAAGAGAATGGCGGGGTCGTGATGGCCCGTGATGCCCACGAATCGGACACGTCCATCCGCTTTGGCGCGCTCCACGGCTTCAATGGCGCCTCCTTTGCCAAAAATCGTATCGAGATCGTCCATCGTACGTAGGTCGTGCAACTGCCACAAGTCGAGTTTATCGGTTCCTAGACGTCGCAAGCTATCGTCGAGTAACCGAAGGGCACCGTCGCGGGTTCGCTCATGTGTTTTCGAGGCGAGAAAAACGTTGTCGCGTGCAGTTTTGCCCAGTTCTCGAAACGCCGCACCATAATAGTCTTGACTCTGTGCATAAGCCGGCGCCGTATCGCAATAACGTACACCGAGGCGCAAGGCTTCCACAATGACCGGAACGGCTTCGCGCTCGCGTCCTTGGGTACGCAAGATCCCTTCGCCGCCGAGCGAAAACGTTTCGACGAGCGTGCCGGTTTTACCGAGGGTCCTGGTTGGTGATGTTGCAGCAGGAACGTCGGGCAATACCGATGCTTGCGGGTCCAATGCAACGGGTGCGCTTGGTTTCGTGGTTGGTTGTTTCTTGGCGCTGGGACTCGTGCAGGAAGCCGTCCCGAGTGCCGCGGTGACCGCGACTTTGGCCACTGTTCCGAGCACGTCTCGTCGCGAATATTGGTCGCCCATGCGTCACGATACCGCAGGCATCTGCAGAAAGCTACAAAAGTGCTACAAAAGTGCTTGGCACCTTTTTCGGCGGCTACAAAAGTGGTTGGCACCTTTTTGGCACCTTTTTGGAACGGAGTCGTCGATGGCGATGCGGATGGCAAGTCGTCATTGGACGACGACGTGAAAATGGGTACGGTCACGCTGGTGGAAGGGCCGTGAAACGGCCGCGACTTCACGCTTAATTCGGTCCGCTATCGCAAACGCCGCTGCCACTCGTCACGTTGTTTTCAATACGGCATTCATGCCACGCGTGCGGCGGTGACTTGTCGTCAACCACGACGAATATCTTGACGGATCCATCGAGTGCGCCAGGCGGTGCATTTGGCAAGGTCAGGATCAAATCCTCGGCCTCTGCTGGATACAATTCTTTGGTCGTCGCAAGAGGACTGCCCGCAATGGGTGTGCCGCCCGCCGCTGGATCGCCCAGGTAAAACCCAACGTTCACGCCTGGCGGGACGCTTGCTTCGCCAATGTTGCGCACACGCGCGACCAGCGAATACGAGCTGCCACAAAGCGAAAAGATCGAAGCGATCAGGTCGGGCGCAAAAAACTCCCCCGATGGCTGCACGTTCTGACGGAAGTTGTTGAGCTTCGGATTCTTGAAGTTAGGCGCTTCGACCGTGGGAATCGTTCCATCCTCGGCGACGTTCGTAACGTGGTACGCGTGTTCGTTCCACACGCGGCGCGTGCGGACCCAATTACCATTCTTGTCGCCGAAAATCCGCACACCAGTCGTCCTCGTCCCATCGTCACAATTGAACGTGGGGTAATGCGAATTCGAGACAACGACGATATCCGCTTGCCCATCGTTGTCGACATCAGCGACGACCGGATATTCGTAAAGCGTCGCATTCGTGTTACACGTCTCGTACAGGACCGCTCCGTCGGGACCTGCATACACGTGCATTTTGAGTTCGTCGGCGTAAATGACTTCAGCCTTGCCATCTCCTTCGAAATCGAAGACCGAACTACCGGTCGACGATGACGAGCAATCTTGTGTTTGTCGGATCCATAAGACCGTATTGGCGTCCGCGACCGTCGGATCCATCAGCTTTTTGCCATCGAATACGACATATCCGATACCGCCTGCCAACCCGACATCGGGGAAACCATCGCCATTAAAGTCCGCGACTGTTGGAGGTCCCCCGCCCCACATCCAACCGGACGAACCGACAGGACAAAGATTCGGGTCAAGGTTCCCATTGATATCGATTCCCGCGCGGATCATTTTGAATCCGTTGGGCGCCGCGGGATCAAGGTGCCATACGCGTAATCTGTGATTGACGAAATCCGGTCCGATGATCTCGGGCACGCCGTCTTTGTCGAGATCTCCCACAGCAACGAAAGTGCCGACGAGCCCAGTATCGGCAATCACGCTGCCGTCCGGGCGCATGACCTTCACCGCACTGGCGATATCGAGTTTTCCATCACCATTGACGTCATAAGGCACAACATTCGCGCGATTCGGATGCACCAGCGTCGGCAGAGGAAGCATGCCCACGGTCGCCCCGGTTTTGCCATCGAGGATTTGTGATTCGAGAATAACTTCGACATCGCCATCTTGGTCGAGGTCAGCAAGGGACGGCATAAAGCAATGCCCTGGAGCGCTCAGCCATTTTTCTTGCCCCTTTGCGTCATAAGCACGCGCACGCCCATCCACCGTACACACAACGATCTCGTTGCCCGGCACTCCATCGATGTTCCCTGCAGCAATCGAAACGCCGGGATGGTTTTGCGAGGTCATCCCTGCATTTGCCGACCATTTTTCGACAACAGCGCCATTCACCACGGAAATGGCGTGCAGCGTTCCGTTGTATTCGTACGCCCCATTGTTAAACGTCATGAATACGATTTCGGGGATATCGCGTTCATCAACGATGCCGTCACACGTGTCATCATCGAGCTGAATCACGACGGGCGTCATCATGACGCTATCTTTGTATTCGGCCGCCTTCGGATCGCCCCACGTGTATTTGAGAACGGGTTCGAAAACGCCCACAGGCGGGTGAAATTCGCAAGTCGTGAGGCAGGTAATCGGGTCGTTGGGACCGGGCTCCATCCCCGGAGCGCACTCGACCGGTTTCGGAAGGCATTTGCCCGTGGCCATGATGGCCCCGCCTTGGCACGACGCGTCCATCATGCCGCCATCGGGAGCGTCGCCGAGTGCGTGTTCGCAATACGACTCCGCGGGACAATCCGACGTGTCGATACACGACGGGCCGGGTGCCACGCATTTTTGGAAGGAGCACGCGGCGAAGTTGCTGCAGCACAATCCACCACAATATTTGTCTTTGGCACAGCACGTGCCGCTTGGAGCGCAAAGCTCGTCGTTCTCGCACGGTTTGTCAGGTGCGCAAGCAGCGCCGCCGTCGGTGAACAAATCGCCACCTTCGCCGCCAGCGCCACTGCCTCCGGCCCCGCCTGTTGCTCCTGATGCGGAGTTCGTCGACGAAGAGCCACCGTCGCCACACGACGATACTGCCGCGAGCGGCACCATCGACGAGAGCGCAAAAATGATGATGAAGTTTGATTTTTTCCGATGCATGGCCTGCATCATCGACGATGTGCACGGGTTGTGTCGAGAACGAAAGCGCCCACATGCAACTCGGCGCGAGCAATCCAGAGCATCAGTGCACGGCTGGGTTCGAGATACCCATTCTCACGCCGGCCCTCGCAATCGCTGGGTCGCGAGCCACGCACGCGTATCGACCTCATCTGTGGCGATGTGAAGCTTGGCGCAGTGATGCTCTATTGAATGCGCAAACCGGCGCTCATTTCTTCTTTGGGAGCGATTTATCTACTTCCTTGGCAGCTTCGCGAACGTACTCGTCTTGATCTTTGATCAGCGCAGTGGCCGCTATTTTTGCTCGTGCAGGATCACATGTCGCCAAGAGCTTTAATGACTGCACACGTTGCGATCCGTTTAGCTTTGGAGTGGCCGCCCACGCTTCCGTAAGCGCCAATAGCTTCGTTTTCACCGGATCCGGCGTGTCCCCTTGTTGGCATAAGGGTTGAAGGTTTTCTGGGCTCAGAGGTGGACGGTTTCCCGCCACATTCAGCATTGTATCGTATTCGCCTTTGCACGAAGCCGAAACAAGATAATAAAAACATTTGTCGGCGACGGATGCATCTTGGTGCGTGAGGTTCGAGGTCCAAAATGGACATGCTTCGGCACGGAGTTCGCGCACGTCGAAAGCACGTATTGCAGCAACGAGCACGTCGCCGCTCGAATCGCCGGTCATTCCTTTCACCGCTGCCGTTACGGTGGGAACATCCCAATTGTTGTCGAGAATCGATTCGAGCATTCTAACGCGCACTCTTTGGCGTGTATCAAAATAAATGATTTTTATCATTCGCTCTTCGAGGCCCGTGGCTTTGACGTCGATGAATCCAGCAGCCAGGGCGATCTCTCGAGCGACTTCTTCGTCCTGTTCGCGATCGAGCGCATCGAGCACGCGGGTGGCATGAGCGCGATCGGTATGAAACCCCGGTTTGCCTTTTTTCCCCCGCAAGATACCGGCCGCCATGCTGCGAATTTCGGGATGGTCGTCTTCAATCAAGTTGACCAGCGTCTTAAAATCGACCTCACGTCCCATGTGAAATGGCTCGTACCACTTGCCCTGGGCTTCGCATTCGGGTTTGCGGAAGCATTTGAGAACCTCGCGGGCGAGAGCAACCAACGCGGGATCATTATCGGGAGCGTCCAGACCGCGCTTTGGTTTTGATGCCGCAGCTTCTGCGCTTGCGGATTTCTCCGGCTTGGTTTCTGTTGTTACGGGTGTTGTTACGGGTTTTTCGGCGGGTTTGCTCGACGAACCGCACGCCAAGCCGAAGAAGACGGTTAACGTGCAAATGGTTTTCGTGAAAGGTTGAGCACGCATGAGACTCCGTGGTGGACGAGTTGCGGGGGCGCAGAGTAATGCATGTCCAAGAATAGGGCAAGTATTTGATGGAGGGAGCTCGAGGAAAATGGGACGTGAAGCAAGATGGCGCGAAGATTTGCCCTTCGTGAACCATTCGTGCCATCATCGCCCACGGTCACTCGTCTTCGTCCGGATACACGAGCCGATCGTAATGCCGGTCTCCGAGCCCGAGCATCCGGAGATCCCGCTGATGACCGCTAAAGAAGTGAGGGTGGCGGCGACGAGCGCCGTGGAGAGAAAACGAATCTTCATGGCTGGTGCTCGTTCAGGTGCCTGAGCGCTAGCCAAAACGGTTCAGGTTTTTATTCGTTCACTGCGTGAACCCGAACGACGGGTCGCAAAACCGTGCCGCTGTCTGATTCGACGAGCGATGCATCGGCATCGAAATCGAGCGTCAAGCGCAGGATGCCATCAGCCTCGACTTCCAGTTGCGCTGCCGTGACCAATTTGAGGCCCGTTTCCGAACACGAGGGACACGTGATGTTGCGGCTACCTTGTTCGTCGACGAGATTTGCAACGTCATTCATGAACAGGCGTACTTGGGTCACCTTGCCAATAGGCGCCTGAACGGAACCAAGCGATCTGACGGCGGATGCGGTATCCAGCAAATTGATTTCTTGCGCCCCCTCAAAGATCGTTGTCCAGCCGTCGGATGCGCGACCAGCAGCTTCGTTGCCGCGCGCGTCGCGGCCAGCTTCGACAACGTGGACGTCGACGCGAGTAATGGACGTGCGCAATTCGCGCTGCGCCAAGGTCGGCTCGCTGGGCTCAACCGGAACGCTGGTCAATGCCTGCGATGTGGATCCCACATCGACCTCGATGGTGCCCTGATTGCCACAACCAGCCGCAAAAATGACGAGAGGAAGAATGCTGAGCAAAGTGCGCATGATGTTTTCTCCTTGCATCCCTGCGGAAGCTTCAATTCCGTGTTCAATGAGTAAGGGACCGCGACGAGTCAGAAACGGTTCATCTTTTTGCCTCGACCCAATTTATTTTACTTGCATGCGCCGTTGATGCAAGGCTTTCCTGGCGCGCACGCATTGTTACATCCCCCGCAATGCGCAGGATCGGCAAGGGTATTTACGCAAGCACCCGAGCAATATGACAAGCCGCCTGGACACATGCAGACGCCTTCCATGCAGACGGCAGTTCCCGTGCACGCATTGCCACACTCTCCGCAATTCTCGCTGTCCGACAACGGGTCCACGCAGATGAAACCACAAGATGCCGAGCCATTGACGCACTCACACTTTCCTCCGACGCATGTTTTGCCCCCAATACAAATATTACCGCAACCGCCGCAGTTTTGATTGCTCGAAACGATATCGGTGCACGCGCCATTGCACAAAGTTTGCCCCGCTGCACATGCGCACACTCCCCCTTGGCAAGACGTGTTTCCCGTGCAAATGACTCCGCACGCGCCACAATGCAGGTTGCTGCAGCACGGCTGAACGCATCCGCCGCTGCAGTTGGTTTGCCCCGGAGGACAACCCTTCACGCATTCACCGGCAGAGCACACGGTGCTTGGAGGGCACACCTTGCCGCATACGCCACAATGATTCGAGTTGGATTGAATATCCACACAATAACCGTTACATTTCGTCGTTCCCGAGGGACAACTGCATTGCCCTGTCGCGCAATACGTGCCGCCGGTGCAGGTGATTCCGCAACCGCCACAGTTCATGCTGTTCTTCTGCAGATCGATACATACGCCCGAGCAGACGATTTCGCCCGCATTGCAGCTAGCCTTGCATGACCCCGCGCTACACACCGTTCCTGTTGAGCAAACATTCCCGCATGCACTGCAATTCTGTGGATCGCTCGAGAGATCTACGCACTTGCCACTACATTTGCCCATGCCCGTCGGACACAAACATGCACCGGAAATGCAGGAAGTACCGCCGGTGCACGCGAATTCACATGCTCCGCAATGCTTGGAATTCGATTGCACGTCGACGCACGAGCCACCGCAATTCGTCAAACCCGTCCCGCATGCCGACGAGCAACCGCCCGACGAGCATACCTCGTTTGTGTTGCAAACGTTTCCGCAATTCCCGCAATTCTGCGGATCACTTGCAAGCGCCGCGCACGTTTCACCCTGGCAAATGGTTTCGTTGACCGGGCACGCACATGCCCCGCCCACACACGAAAGATCCCCCGGACATGCATTGCCACACGTTCCGCAATGATCCGGATCCGAACCGATGTCGACACACGCACTTCCACACGGGACGAGTCCACTGGCGCACTCCGCGGCGCAAGAGCGCTGCGAGCAAACGGCATTCGCACCGCACTGGTTATCGCACGTCCCGCAATGTTTCGGATCTTTCGATAAAAAGACGCACGATGCGCCGCAGGCGACTTGCCCGGAGCGGCAATTTAATCCAGAATCGATTCCTGCATCGATGGGGGGCAATACGCCATCGAGATAGGTTTGTCCGCAAGCGAATACAATGCTGCCAAGTACTGCGAAAAATGCGACGGCAAACCAGCGACTTATCTTCATGGTTTTACCTCCACGCCGAGGGACAAGAAAACCGCCGGACGGCCAAACGAAGCGACCTCGCGACCCACAATTCGTAACACCGGCTCGGGAAAGACTGGCCCCACGAGGCTGTCGAACCGGAGACGAAAACGCGGATGAACACGATACCCGATACCCGCTCGGCCAAATGCAAGCCCAGCCCAGCGAGTGCCCGAAGTGGCAATTCGTGGTGCCGCTGCTTGCCCTCCGAACCACAAGAGCATTGGGCCCGCACCTGCACCAATCGAAAAGGAAAATGGTTCGTCGGGCGACGTGACGAGCGCATCCAGGCCCAGGCCCAGGAAAAACGTACGGAGAGAAATTTCGCCGTCGGTATTCTGCGCAAGCGCGGGATAGAGCGGCAAGAATGCCCACACTTCGGCCGATAGGCGCGAAAATGCATAACGACCGGATAGCGCCGCATGCGGAGACGCCGACAAACCCCCAGGGCTTGCGAGCAGCGCTGGACCTACGAATGCGAAAAACTGATTGCCTCGATGTGCCAGGCCAGGGGCGATGGGTGGTTTGGCCGGTGCAACTGGTTTGGCAGAGTAAACGAGCGGCGCGGATGCCGATGGTGCGGCCGAGACAACCGGCGGAGATGGAGCTGCACTGGCCGAGATTGCCGGCACGACCGCCGAAGGTTCGGGGTGAGGCAGAGCTACCGGAGGACGATGTGCCGAAGGAACTGGCAAAAGACGGCCGCGGAGCAATTCGACGGCGCGTAGCGCAAGTAATTCGGGCTCGATACGACCCGTAAGCGACTCGCTCACGCGAAGCTCTTGCCCATCGCCCACCCAAAGAATGATTTCTGGTGGCCAACGTTCGACATAAGCAGCACCAGCCGCACCGGCCGCATGCGCGACGTCCTCCAGGTTTGTCGAGGTGGAGCTTGCTTTTTGAATGACCACGTCGAATCCGAGGACACCAAGTTCGTCCCGCATGCGAATGGCGGTGGGATCCTGGAGCGTGGATGCGAGGATCAAAATGCGCGTAGCGCCGTCTGCCATAACAAACGATACGGTCAAGACGACCGCTACGAACGTGGCCAGAACGAACGCGAGCCTCGCTCTCAAGGCTCGAGCACGCTCCTCGCAAGCGCCGCATAAGCGCCCTGCGGATACTTGGCGAGATAACGTTCGGCAAGAGCTCGTGCTCCTGCAGCATCACCGCGACGGCGAATTTCGAGCAATCGTCCGAGGGCCTGTTCGGCCAAGGGACCGCCCGGTTCTTCCTGCAAATACGTATCGAACCAGGTGGCGGCTTCGCCAGCGGAACCTTGTTGATCCGCAGCAATTTTGCCGATCAGAAATGCTGTTCTTCCTCGTGAGCCAAATCGAGTACGTGCGGACATCAATGCTTCACGTGCACGAGCGGGACTTCCACCCAATCGCGCCGCATCTGCCAGGACAAACAATTCCGAAAGCGAAGCTCGCGCGACTTCCTGGGAAAACCCTGCCTTTTCCGCTGCGGCCAACGCATCCTTGTGTTTTCCCGATGTGGCCAGCGCTTTCCAATCAGGCTCCAGAGGAGCGGCTATCTCCACGCGCGCCGATGCACTCGGTACGACGGGCGTCGGCGATTTTGTCTCGACCGGCGTGTTCGTCTCTACAGACGGCGGCTCCGCTGCCGAGCTTGTTGGGGCCAAATTCGTCTCGGCCGAAGCTTTTTCCACCTGGCCCGAAACGTGAATCTCGAGCTTGCTGTTTTTCATGGACACGCGCAATCGTTCACCGGTCACGAGCGCCCGACCATCACGCAATAGCGGCCCTGTCGTAAAGACCGAACCTTCGGTCATCGCCACTTCAAAAGTTTCCGTCGTCGGATCCCACGAAGCATCGAATTCGGTTCCGGTCACGCGCACATCGAATGGCCCCGCTCGAAATGCCCAGCGCGTATCACCGCTCGCGTGCGTGACCTTCGCATGCACACTGCCGTTTTCAATGAGCACGGCCGCTCCACGTGGGTTTGTCTCCGTCACTCGAATACGCGCACCAGGTGCGAGCGCCAGCGCGGTTCCTTCGGAGAATCGCAATTCAGTGGGCGCCTCACTTGCGGAAATCCAATTGCCCACGATCCCCGGCGCAGGCGGCGTACCGATGGCAAAAGAAACGTCCGCTGGACGCGTGCGAACATAAAAACCAACTGCGGTCGCGCATGCAGCGGCAATGGCAAACCCGAAGGCGAATCGTTTGGACTGATCTCGCTTCGGCGCTGTGCTTGCAAGAAATCGGGAACGTGCAGTCTGCAGGGCTCCCGGATCCTTCATTTGATCCGAAACGTCGGCCACGGCACGACCAAGACGCTCGAGACGGTCGTTCATTTTGTCCATCGGTCACCCTCCTCGAGCCACGTCGAGAGCATTTCATCATGTCTTGCAGCGGCCGTAAAGCGTGTTTCTGCACGAGCCAGCCTGCGCTTGATCGTCGATAACGATACGTTACACAATTCGGCCACTCGCTCCACCTCGAGCCCTTCGACGTATCGCAACGCAAATGCTGCGCGTTCGTCTGCAGGAAGTCGATCGAGCACCGCATAGGTACGCCGACAAGCTTCCGTGAGTTGCGGATCGTGAGCATCGATCGGCGGGTCCGGTAGTTTCGCTGGGTCCCAGAAGAACAACCACCGTCGCGCGCGCCGAGCACGAATGGCTTTGCATGCCGTGTGCGTCGCAATGCTTTGCATCCAACTGATGAGCGCCTGCGGATCGCGAAGTTTGTCGAGCGATGACAATGCCTGAACGAATGCGTCGTGTACGACATCCGCAATTTCATCTCGGCCAGGCCCAAGAACGCGACGCACGATACGTTCGACTGCTGGCGCGCAACGATCGAAAAACACCGCCCGAGCCCAAGGTTCCCCTGCTCGTAAACCCCGCACGATGGCCGGGTCATCGCGGGTGATGGGAAGGGCGCGAACGACTGGCGTGCTCGTGGGCGACGCGGCGTCTTTCGGTCGGCTGGGTCGGGGGGCGGGTTGCATCCGTTCGCTCTCGGAAGTGCAAGGTGCCGGGTCGATGTCCTGACGGTTCATCTTTTTTCACCAGCGGTTTTGGGGCCCGTCAAACGTAACGTCCTTCACTCAAAAAAAGATGAACCGTCGCGAACGCCACAAAGCACCTTCTGGGCAGACCTAAGCATCGCCGCAAGGAAAGATGTCATGGGAGACAGGAAAAACCAAAACGGTTCATAATGCAAGAAAAAAACTCACCATTCAATGTTTGACCTTGTACAAGCCGTAAAATCCGGAGCCATATCGGGCCGGAAGACAAAAAGAACCTTGGGAGGACCCATGCGAGGGACCCGTTTGCAGCTCGCTTCGACCGCGATGCTTCTTGCTTTGATCAGCTCAGGATGTGAACACGAAATAGAAAGCCCGGCGGTGAAAGCGTCCGCGGTGGTACCCGATCTCGTGTGTATGGAGCAATTGACGACGTCGGTCGTCTTGACGGGCGACGGTTTTACGCCGTCGCCGCAACAAACCTTGAGCGATAAAACCATTTTGGTTTTGCCCTCGATTCGGCTGGATCGCACTGTGGATCTGGCGGGTACAGCTCAATCGGGCTCCTTCACGATTCCCGACGATCCTACGAAACCGAACGAAAGTCGAGTGACGTGGCAGAGCAAGCAACAAATGTCGTTTCAGGTTTTTCCGGAGCTGACGCTTCAGCCAGGCCTTTACGACATTACGGTGACCAATCCTGACGGCGAACAATCCGCCAAGTTTCCCGGGGGACTTGCGGCGGTGCCGCGCCCAACCATTACGACGATCGTTCCGGATATCGCGTGTAACGATCAAGCGGATCAATCTTTCACGTTGACAGGGACGACGTTGCTCGATGTGGGCGGCACGTTGCCGGTCGTGCGCGTGGGAGACAAGGAATTCCCGATAAACGCTGTGAGCAATTGCGTTGACGTGCCTGGTACGCATGCAGCCGGAAAAGTGCAAGCGTGCACGACGGCGACGTTCGTCGTTCCGCAAGGTTCCTTGCCGCCGGGAAGTTATGACGTCATCGTGACCAATCCCGCGCCGGCGAGTTGCGTGTCGAGCGATCTGATCAAAGTCGTGATCGTGCCGCCTCCATCGCTTACTGCCATCGCGCCCGACCTCGTGTGCAATGCGCAAGGCGAAGAAAGTATGACGGTAACCGGCACGGACTTTTTGAAGCTCGGTACATCGTCGCCTTCGATTATCGTTGGTGATCAAACGTTCTCGCCAACGTCGGTCGAAGGATGCACGCCGATTGAAGGTACGTTCGTCGAAGGTCCAGCCGAAAGCTGCACGACGATGACGTTCACGATTCCCGAGGGAACGTTGCCCCTGGGCGATCTTGCGGTTGTCGTAGCGAACCCGCCCCCGGCCGATTGCAAGAGCACCGAAACTGTGAATTTGCACAATGCGCCGCCCCCGTCGATTACGTCGGTCGACCCGTTGGCGGTATGCGATGCGCAAGGCGATCAAACGCTGACGATTTCGGGAACGGGATTCCTGCAAGTTGGCCAGAAGCTGCCAACGGTGACGATCGATGCGCAAACGTTCGGAGCTGGCAGCGTTGGTGGTTGCACGGAAGTGCCAGGCATGTTTGCCGATGGCACGGTCATGAGCTGCACGTCCGTCACCATGACGATTCCACAAGGCACGTTCATGACCGGAATGTACCCGCTTTTCGTGACGAACCCCTTGCCGGCCGATTGCCAGAGCACCGACACGATCAACATCGAAGTACGCGATCCGCCGAATGTGACGTCGGTCGTGCCCGCTACGTTATGCGCGGGTGGTGGAAAGCTGCAATTCACCGGGACGGGTTTCGCGTCGACGGCAAACGTGACGCTCGAAGCAGCGGGCAAACCGACTCTATCGTCCATTTCGACG
>JANORL010001272.1:0-4468 GCA_031415295.1 Polyangiaceae bacterium
GCCCGACGAATTGCAGATGGCGGAATTGTTTGGTTGGAAGCGCGGCGCATTCACGGGCGCCGTAAAGGACTCCATCGGGGCCATGGGACGCGCTGCGGAAGGCACCCTTTTTATTGATGAAATCGATAAACTTTCGTTAAAGACGCAGGCAGGGCTGTTGCGCGTGCTCGAAGAGGGCACGTATCGACCGCTTGGAGACGAAAGCCCCGAAAAGCAAGCGAAAGTGCGGTTTATTGTCGGGACCAATGCAGATTTACGCGCATGCGTCAAAGCCAAGAAATTTCGCGAAGATTTGTATTATCGTATCAATGTGCTCCCTGCGCGGTTGCCACCCTTGAGCGAGCGATTGGATGAACTGCCGCTTTGGGCCGAATACATGCTCGCTCGAAGGCATCGGGACTCGGAACGTAGTGGCACGGCGCGGATCGAGCGTGACGGAGTGGAAGTCCTCTTGAACAGCCCCTGGCCTGGGAATCTGCGTCAACTCGACAACATCATTCGTCGCGCGTACGCATTGGCGCTGTCGAATCTTCGTGGCACGACCGGTGACGTCGTACTTGGAATGCGCCATTTGAAGAGTGCCCTCGAATATGATGGCGTCCCCGAGGAAACCGCGATCATCAACCAGTTATGGCGTGTGGCTCATGCATTCGTGAGAGAAGCTGAACAGCGGCAAGACAGCGGGACTTCAATGACGCTCGAAATGATCGAAGCGATGCGGGGTTTGGTGCTTGCGGCTGCGGTCGCCTTTTGGATGCTTTGCTCGACGGTGCTGGTCTCGAGCTTCCAGCATGTGTCCACGTGCGCTCCGTACCAATCGCGAGCCACGTCAGCTCGATCGTTTGTTTACCAACGGTTGCCCGCACCGATCAGGAACGTGACGGCTCGTTTGTACCAAAACGATTGTCAAACGAATTGCTTTGACGATGAACGATGAAGTGATCCGCATGAGGGGCTTGCGACAACCCACGATCATTCGGTCACCTGCATCTTAGAACATGAGCGCGGACGAACCACTACGAGAGGCTACATTCGAGCTGGTGGTGAAGTATCACCAGAGTGTACCGAAGAAGTCGATCCAGGCCGACACCGATCGAGAGATGACAATGAACTGGGACCGAGCGTACGAACGTTGGGTGCAGAAGACTGAAGCAAAGGGCAAAGCCGAGGGCAAAGCGGAGGCAGTGCTCACCGTGCTCGAGTGTCGCGGTTTGTCCGTCACCGAGTCGCAACGCAAACAGATTCTTGGATGCACGAACATCGCGCAGCTCGACGCGTGGCACCGCGGTGCCATCACCACGTCGGACGTCAACGAGCTGCTCGCGCAACGAACGAAGCCACAGCCTCGGCGACAAACGACGCGTCGAACGGCGACTCCGTAGCGGACTTTGCCAACTGGCAACGTTCGCAAGTCGCAGCCCCCCATCCCGTGAGCACGGGTCGAGGTTGGGGCGATTCGTTTTTCGCCCCAACCCTTCCGTGTCGCTTTCAGCTCTTGGATGCTTTTCCGGTTAGCGCCGGTCTGGAGCTTCCCGCGTGGGTCCACACCCGCTCGGCATCAATGGCGAGCCAGATCAGATCGATCGTTTGATCACCAACGGTTGCACGCACTTTGTCCGACCATTGCGTCGGTTCAGGTAGCGTCAACGTCTTCTCTTTCGTGAGCGTTTCCATGGTCGCGGCGTTGGCGCTGAACGCGGCGATGCCTTCACTGGCGAATACCGTGACGATCGCACTTGGAATGAGCGGAGCGATTACGGCGCGTAGGTTCGGCAGCTCGATCATCGACTCGGCAGCCGCTCGGACTTCGTCCACCGATTGCAGTACGAGTGCCATCGGGGCTGTCGATGACGTGCCTGGCGTGCTTGGCCCCACGGCCACGGAGTCTGGCGTGTGGCGGATGTTTTTGACCACGTCGAGTGTCGTAACGCTCTTCCATGGCACCAGCGTCGAAAGAGCTGGAGGCTTGCCCAGAACCGTTCCTTCACCCTTCTTGTCGCGCAGTACGAGCACGTCGTCCGTGGGAAGTGCTCGCGGTACGGTGACACGAACCGGTCGTTTGAACGATCGCGGATCACCCACCGCGCCTGTGGCGACGGCGTAGGCAAGTGTTTCCGCCGAGGCCACGATAAACGGCGGCGAGCCGGGAATACGAGGCGCGGGATCGGCGGTACGGAGTGACAAACCGTTGGTTGGTGGTGGGTACAAATCGCCATGCGTGATGCGACGATCCGGTTCGATGATTCGCGCGCCGGTGGCGATGAGATCGACCAGAGCTTCCGTTTGCGCCAGCACTTCGAGAACTTGGCGGGACGGAGGCGCAACGATCAAGTCGAGGCGCGAAGGAACGCGTTTGCTCTTCAAGAGCATGGCTGCGGCGAGCATGTCGCGAAGGGTCACGCCAGAATCGCCGCCGAGGATCACTTGCGTTACGGGTTTGCCCGCGAGATCACGTACCGGACGAACCGTTCCAGTTTCATCCATGAGCAAAGGATCGACGGTGGCGAGATCGATCGAGATCACTTCTTCGCACGGAGCGCCGGGATCTGGAACGAGTGCCCGATGAGCCTTTGATCGGCGTTGGTCACGCAGGAACACTTCCGTCTTTTCATCGCTGACGAAAAGAGCGGCTGCAGCGCCCACTTGCGGAGCGATGCCGCAAAGAACGGCCCGATCCGAAACGGAAATCAGTCGGGCGCTCGGGCCGGCGAATTCAAGAACGACCGGCGCATGATGTTCGTCTTCGATGCGACGAACGATCTCGTCGACACCACGGCGAAGTAGTTCGAGCGACACGTCACGTGCACACACGAACGGACGAACGCGACCTGACAGATGAATTTGCACGCTGCGTGGAGGTCGCACCCAAATCGATCCAGTTGCGAGTGCCTGTCCGAGTTGGGCAGGAGAAACCACGAGTGTGAACATGCCGATACCACCGACGGTGGCCATGCGGGCGTCGTCGGTCAGGGCAAACCTGGCGGGAGCCGCAAATCGTTCGAGGTGTACAGGGGCGGGAAAGCCGATGCCACCGCGAGCGATAGGCACGTTGTGGGTCGGAAATTCGGGTGAAACAGCGCGCGGGGCGCCGTTCGCGATATCGGCAAGCGATCGCGCGTCGGTCACGCACGTGCCCTCGTAGGCCACCGCAAGCTCGACTGGCGTTTTCTTCATGCCGAGCGCAAGGGCCTCGCCGAGGGTTCGTCCGGGGCTACGCGAGAGGATGATCTGGTCGACTTTGACCTGAACAAGATCCCCTCGGAGTTGCGGATCGGCGGCGCGACCTGCGAGGATTTTTTGAGGCATCGTGCGGGGAGGATCCCCAGCTCGTGCACGCATTGTGTTTAGGCCGTCCTTCGTCGGTAGCGGTTACACGTGGACAACCGGCATGAAGACGTCTCGATGAAGAAACCGCAAAGTTTTTCATCGGCACCAGCGCGCCGACCAACCCCTTCACGCCCGACTCCGATTCGTCGTCAGCCTGTCGCGTCGCACGTTAGCTGCTAGCGGGGACGAGGGTCAAGCGTGGCATGGACGGGCCCGTCGGTGCGGGAATCGCTCGGATGCTCTCGGGATGCAAGAGGCAAAAAGAAAGACAACAACCACGACACAGCACCCCTTCGCCTACTACGGACAAATCCCCCGTTCTTTGGATATGCATGTCATCTCTTCCGCCTTTGTCTTTCCCCTTTGCTCCGGCTTAGCTAACGTCAGCCTTTATGTTTCAATCCGTCCTGAAGGAGGTCGTCGACGGGACTGAAGGGGGCCTCGCCAGTCTCCTGATGGACTTCGAGGGCATCACCGTCGATAGCTACTCGAAGCCCGACGCTCCGTTCGACATCAACATCATCGGCGCCGAGTTTAGTGTCGTGCTCAAGTCGATCCAGCGAGCAGCTCAAATGCTCGAAGCTGGTGACGCTGCCGAAGTCGCCATCCAAGCGGCCAAGGTCACGACGCTCATCCGCGTGCTCGGTAACAACTACTTCATCGCGTTTTCCCTTCGCCCAGACGGCAATCTCGGCAAGGCGCGGTATATGCTCCGGACGCGTGCTCCGCTGCTGCTCAAGGAGCTGACCTGACAGCTTCTGTATCCTCTCGCCGACGCGTTCTCGTCGTTTCCGGACCTAACCTCGACAGGCTCGGCAAACGCGAACCATCCGTCTACGGAACAACAACTCTCGCCGACATCGAAGAAGCTGTACGTGCTGTCGCGACGAGTGAAAACGTCGACGTTTCGTTCATGCAATCCAACCACGAAGGCGAACTCGTCACGCGTATTGGTCGTGCCGCCGATGAAGACTTCGTGGGCATCGTCTTCAATCCTGCCGGCTATTCACACACATCCGTTGCACTTCACGACGCGATCCGCGCAAGCGGCATTCCCGTCGTCGAAGTGCACCTCACGAACATCGCCGCACGTGAATCGTTTCGACATCAGTCGATCACAGCAGTTGCATCCGTAGGATCC
>JANORL010001273.1:0-2501 GCA_031415295.1 Polyangiaceae bacterium
CCTACCGCAGGCATCCACGACGCGACACCAAACACGACCACGGGACCGGCGAAGGCAGAGCCGCGTGATGGCTTTTGTTCTTCGGCGTCTTTTGCTTTCTTCGCTTCGGGCGAAACGTAAAAGGGATCTTCCTTCGGCGAATATTTTGGATCGCCAACGATGTTGGAACTCGGCAACATCGGAGGTTCGGTGCGCTTGGAATCGGTTGGCTTGGGGGATGCCGGAAGCTGCGGGAATCGCGGTTGCTCGAACGTCAATCTGACGATTTGGTGCTTTGCAGGCGCAACGGTGAAGACGGCGCTGACATCGGCATAGCCATGGAGACTTGCGCGGATCTCGTGTTTTCCCACGAGCACAAACATCGTGAACGCCGACGCTCGGTTTGCATTTCGTTCCGCGCTGTCGAGCACCACGTCGGCGCCCGCATGCGAAATGAGCACGTCCACCCATGCACCGTGTTCCCGCGCGATTTCATGCGCTCGGAAAAACTCCTCGCGCTCCTCGGGTGTCGTCTCTGCCAACTGCAATGCATCGTGCAGCACGTCTGCTGCATGTGTGTATTGTTTGAGTTTTACCAGCAGCACACCCAAGCGACCGAGAACAATCGGATCCCGTCGAATCTTGATGGCCTGTGCGTATGCCATCGCCGCTTCCGGAATTCGACCCGCTTGCCGTTCACGATCACCCATCGCGACGAACACGATGAATTCCATTTCATTCGGACTGCTGCTCGTCGGATCAACGGTTAACGCTTCACCGGCGTAGTCATCAGCACGTGCCGCTGACATTCCCCATGAAAAGAAACCGAAAGCGAAAGCGACGAGCAAATTAACAATGGTTCGCACGGAGCAACCCTATCACGGTGACAAACCACCATCAAGGTTATCGCTTATTGTGACGAACCCGGGGACGATGAGCCGCCACCAACTGCGTGGGTATAGGCATCAAGCGTTATTTCGGGAACGGCAGTTGGTCGCTTGGGCTCGATGGCTTCTGGCGTTGCTGGTCGACGTTGAGGCCTTCGGGGCTGTTGTGCGGTGTGCAGGACGACTAACGCGTCGTGTTGCGAATGGTTGATAACGAGGTTCGTCCCGAGTTTAGGCGGATCTGATTGCGTGACACTTGTCGTGTCAATTGACGTTTCAATGGACATCGGCATCTCGATTTGTGCCAACACCAACGCACCCACGAGAAACGGCGGCCACAAATGCACAAATTGACCAGTCAGTATCAGCGCGCGACGGGGCAAGCTCTGGTGGTTGTCGTCATCCATGACAGGAATCGGTGCCAACACGGCCAAATGCTTGTCCAAGGAACCGAAGCGTTCTCGAATATACTCATGCGCACGCACAAGGCGCGTCCGTGTGTTTCCATTGCTGATATCCAGCTTTGTTGCGACGGCTTTATGGTCCAGCCCTACGAACACGACCAGCACCAACACCGTGCGTAATGGTTCAGGCATTGTCATGATAACGGGTATGACTTTGCGCAGCAATTGATGAGCGCGCGCACGATGTTCGGGGCACGCACCATTGCATTGAATTTCATCCGGGTCGACCTGCTCGTGGCCGAATGCAGCAACGTGCCGTTTTCTTGCACGCTGGGCGTCGCGTTTCACGTTCTCCGCAATACGCGCAACCCAAGGCCGCGGTCCCTCAGCGTGCGGCTCATAGGTGTCCAGGTGCCGGCAGATGTTGAGCAACACGGTTTGCATTTTATCGGCGATGCATGCGGCATTGTAGGGACCGGGTTCATCGGCCAGGATGCGTTCGATTTCCGGGCGGAGCGCGAGCACTTCGGCCAAAAGTTCGTCTGGAGTAACAGCGTGCGTAAGCATGGGCGTGGTCTTCATCCCACCTTACAACGTCGGCACATGAAAGACGTCACAGAAAAATTTCGTACCCGATGCGGATTTTTTATCGACGCAGACGTAAGTCCTCACCGAGAAGTTGTAACATTTCCAGATGCGGGCCGTTGAAGGGGCCGACGCCGAGACGTTTGTCGTTCGCGACGGGGTTGCTCATGAGCAGCTCGGGCGGGGACAGCCATCGTCGCGGCATACCCCGCCTGTTCTCGAGTCGGCTGCGGTGATCTTGGGCATTGACGCCGTAGCCGGCTCGGGGATGGGTTTTTCTTTGTCGCGAGGCCATCATGCAACTGTTACGCTGGTTATGGGATTGGTTCGTCTCGATTTTTCGTCGCCCGACGATTCGCACCTTGACGAATCAATTGCCGCGTGTGCCGGGACGACTCTATCCCGATATCGCGTCGAATCCAATATCGTCGCGCGTCATTGAAGAGCGTGCGGAAGCGATGCTGCTGGATATCATGCGAGCGCCGCTCGAATACGCCGATGCGGCGATTCTCATTGGGCACGCGGCAAAAACGTTACGCGCACGCGGCGACGACGTGTTTGCTGAAGGGCTCGTCGTCTTTGCACTTTCCCGCATGGTGCCCGATGACGATGGTGCGATTCCGTTTCAACGATTGCGTTCGCGATT
>JANORL010001274.1:0-2737 GCA_031415295.1 Polyangiaceae bacterium
TGACCGCCTTCGTGCCGAATTCACCTGTGAGCAATGCGTCTGCCCATGGCTTGCCGATATGATCGTCGATCACATCGACCATACGGGTAATTGCCTTGAGCTGATCTGTGTCCGTCGGTAGTGACTTGAGGGTATCGGGCAAATCGGTTCCTGGCAAAACGGCCGATATCGCCGCGCGGGCCATGCGATAGGGCCCGTCGAGGGAGGCCAATGCATCGAGCGCCTCGCGATTTTCTTTTGCAAAGTCAGTCATTGCTGTCGATATGGCAGTGTCGATCGCAAGGTAGGCATCGCTTCTACACGTGGGCGTAAACGGTTCACGCGCGTCGATCCATGAAAACCGCACGTACATAAGTGGTCGCGACGAACGACGACGGTACCGTGAACATTTGAATGGTGCGTCCTTCGCGAACGGAACCCACAAAATCTGTTGTGGACCAACCCTGACTGTCTTGACAAACGTTTGTCGCGTGGTAGATCTCGACATCGACATGCCCAGCACGTCACCTCTTTTTTCCTCTGGCCTGCACGACCCCCACTCTGCTACGGTAAACCCCGATGAGACCGAACGACTCGAGCTCCATGCTTCTCGCCCCGCAAACACACGCTGCCGTCGAATCACGGCCGCTGACCTATGCGCGGACCGAACATCGTTCCAAGCCATCCCCGTCATTTCCTCCCATCGACGAACACCTTGTCACGCCCGAGGTGACGTACGACGAAATCATTCGAGGTCGTAAGGTTGATGCGATGACGGCGCTACTCCCCCACGCGCAAGCTCAAGGCCGACTTGCTTTTCTGATCTCGCCGCATGTGTTGGCTGGGTTTGTCGTGCCCACCGAGCTGCTCACGCGTGTCACGCACGGGTCGAACTTCGCCACGGATGTTTGTGTCTGCAAGGAGGGTATGGATCCAGCAACGGATGCGCGATACCTGGAAGAAATTTCGTTCGAAGTGGTGAACGAGCAGTCGATGCGCGATGTGACGGAAAAGGCCGAGGATTTGATCCTTCGTGGCGTTCGTCGGGTGTTCGGTGTTTTTGTCAAGACCGGCGCCGTGTGCGAGTGGTCGAAGGTGGAGAACAAGTTTGTCCCGTTGAACAAGGAGGGATTCATCGAGGATCCGTTGTTTGTCCGCCCCATCGCGGTCAAAGCGTTGGTCGACTATGCGCTCAGCGAGGAAGAGGTCGTGCGGGCGCTCAACGTCAAAAACAACGCAGCGATCGTCGCGATAAAGCAGCACGCGCACAAGTCAGGCGTCGATGAAGGCGAGCTAAAAGGGCGGCGTGAGATACTCATCGAACTGCTCGGCGAACGCTTTGGCGACGTCCCCACCGAGGTGCGCGCGCGCATTCATGCCGCGGATCTGGCCCAGCTTCGTGGTTGGTCCAAGAAATTGTTCACCGTCGCGTCAATCGATGCCGTGTTTGCCGCCGACTCGAGCTGAACAGTCGCCACCACCTATTTCGCACGACCTGCCCATTCGCGCAATCCGGATGCTACGGCCACGCGAATGGCCAAACAACACGCTTATGGAAGCGCGTATTTGCTCCGGAGATCATCGTTTACCACCTCGCCGATCACACGCTTTTGGCTCTGCGTTACGAGGAACTGGAACTCGTGGCGCATCGGTTCGAGGGAAAGAATTGGCAAATGGTCGTACCGGCACTCGGCTCGCGAACTCGGGCGACCAAAGAAGAACCGCCGAAGGGTTGAGGACCGTTGGTCGGGAGTGTGCACCGCCGCCCGTCGATTACCCGCGGGGCACTGCTTCATGCGATGCGCCAGCCCCGTCGTGACGTCGTTGCCATTTCATGGTTGGCGACGACTTCGACGCGCCGCCAAATTCACGTCCAAGCACGGTTTTATTGCCGTCACAAGCACCAATTGCGACATCGCATTCATTTTTGTGGTTACACGACACGAATGCACCACCGCACAAGCAGAGCGTCGTCGCTGCAGATTGACGGCGCACCAATGCAATGGGCAGACCGATGCGTTCATCGCGGAATGGGTCCTTTGGGTCCGTCGCCGGTAACCATTGACGCCGCATTCGCCAAAGCAAGGCCCGCGGTAAGGCTGAGCGGATCGACGATCAATCCAAGAAAAGCATGCGGGAACGGCACGGGAAGGAGGGCAGGCGGAACGAGCTCGAAATGCACGTCCAAGCCGACAACGATATCGAACCAAGTGCTGGCGAGCATGGCTTGTACCTGAAATGTAGCCAAAGCTCAATCTACTGGGAACGCTCTCCGAATAGCTGAAGGCGCTGGCTTTCCGCGTGCTCATCCACCACGACCCAAGGAGCCAGCGGGTCATACGCTGTGACACCCCATATTGGCAGCGGCGCTCCTCGTGCAATCTCGCCAAGTCCGTCCCGCATGATTACATGGCCCGTTGCGGACAATTTGTAGCGCGCCGATTTCGTTCCATTTGGTCGCTGATATGGCTCGCTTAACAGCGCGGCTTCGCTCCCGTTGTGCTTTGCCCATTGCTCGAGCCGAACGTCGAAAAAGATATCCCCGGTGAAGTTTGACAATTTCCGGCGCTTAGCGCTTAGTCCAAATAAAGTGGCAATTTCACACTTGACGCGTTTGGCGCTTAGTCCAAATAAAGTGGCAATTTCACACTTGACGCGTTTACGCCATTGCGCGTCATTGACGGTTCTTGTGTCACCACGCACATACGCGTGGCAGTCTTCGTCGTTCCGTGATCGTCAGTGTTTGTCGATGTCGAAT
>JANORL010001275.1:0-4815 GCA_031415295.1 Polyangiaceae bacterium
GGGGCCGCCCGACGCACTGGGGCCCGGGCCGATCCGCTTGCATTACGCTGAATCCCGAACACGACGAAAGAAGGTCCTAATGAGTACGCACGATAGCTGGAATAAACGGGGCATAACCCGATGTAAAGGCGCGCCCGACGGTCCAGAATTTCAATTGTATATTTTTCAACGTTGTGTTATCGCTTGATTAAGGTCTAGTCATGATTTCACGGTTGCTGTTTGGTACCTGGACAAGATCGTGGGGTACCTGTGGATTTCTGGGAATTGAGCGCTCTACGAGATTACGCTCGCCGAGGTTCAGTATCGTAGGCGAGGTCGGAGACGGTAGCCGTTTGGAGCCTGCACGGAGATGCGCCAGATACTCCTTTGTCGTGGACATTTTCATAAGGCGTTCAATCCAAGAAGGCGTGTTCCACTTGTACACGCTTGCGTCAGGGGAGCCTTGGGAGAGGCTTCCACCACCACCATCCCCAAAACGAGCGGTGCCTATGACGAAATAGACGAAGCGTTTTTCCTTAGGTGTGAATCCTCCACGATCGAAAACCTCGTCGAGCGTGAATTTTGAAAAATCGGGATCTTGACGGAACTTGTCGTGAAACAATTCCAGTGTTGTCTGCACAATTCTGTCAACGAGCGGCGCTTGATTAGAATCGACGAGACCATTGAATGTGGGTTGGTAAACGTCCAACCCGTCGCGCGTGTCATAATCGTTGCTCCACAAGAATCGAGGCTTGAGACGGCGCACCGCTTCGCTGAATTGGTCACCTGAGACGAGAGGCATCGCAGCCCGGAGTCGTTTTCCAGTTACAGAGTCTGTCTCCGCAACCGCTGCCGCCACGGCTTCCAGTATCATTCGGTCAACGGTTCCAGCATCGGGCGACCGGATACGCGCGCCCAACATCTCGCACAACAAGGCAAGCGGGGATCGCAGGGTCTCAGCAATCTGTTGTGTTTCGGGCCAGATCAGGCGGCTTTCCTGATGATGCCATCTGAAACGAGGTGCCCCGGGGGCGGATTGCACCGCGAATTCCCAGCAAGTGCCGTTGTCGCCTCGATAGACGACATGAAGGGGAACATGAGGAAGGTTGAGACAATCATCTCCCGGAAGTAACCACCAGGGGTTCGACATGGTCCGCGTGGTAATACCAGTCTTCGGCAGTTGTCAAGCTCGTACGAACGTCAGGCGACGAAGAAGCGCGTTGAGCCGACTTTGGTATCAGTGCGCTTGCGTGTTTACCCATGTATAGGATGAGTCCTTCCGCCGCCAAGCGTTGCAAGACAACCTCGCGGAAGCTTTGAAAGCTCTTTACTTTATTGGTGACGGCCTCGGCATCGGGGACTTTGATGATTACGCGTTTGTTGACCGCGCATTGGCGGATCCATCGGGGCCGGCCATTCGAGCTACGCTAGCTGGCGAGCATGAATCACCCGCCCGTGGTATTGCCCGATTCTGCCGCAGGAGCAGACTCGTCGTTATTCTTTTTCGGTCGACGTTTGTACAGCGCCGATAACTCGAATGCCGTCGCCATCGCCGGCTCCGCCAAATCGCGGGCCGCGGCTTCTGCTGCTTCGCGCGCCATGCGCGCCAAACTCACGATGATTCCGTCAAGCAAATCGAGCGTTTCCGTTTCTACGGGCGTTCCGCGCGGCTCCGCTTTCGCTTTCGCCGCGTCCCGCAATGCCAATGCGTGCGTTTCGAGGTCCACCACCGCTTTGGGTCCACCTCGATTCTTTGCGGTGTCGGCAATGGTCGAATCGTTCAATGCGCTGTTTAATGCATCGAGCTGCTTCGCGAGGCCTTCGGCATCCTCAGCGGCAGCAGAGTCGCGGTCCAGGAGCGCGTCGATTTTTTGAACAGGTTCAATTTTTCCCGTCCAAAGCAATACGCGCCTCGCTGCATGAAGCACCGAACGTGCTCGCAATCGAGTGCCTTGTCCGTCATGCATTGCCACCGAAAGTGCAGCCGTATCGATTTTCTTATTCGTGCGCTTGGCTTCTCGCCCAACGCCCGCCGTCGTCAATGCATCGCGTGCATCTTGCAATTCAGTGGCGTCGACCAACCCAAAGCCGTAATCGTTGAGCTTCGTCCCGTGAAGCGCGTACGCATTCAACGTTTGATTGGCTTGTTCGAGTGTATCCTCTGAGCCAAATCGTGCGCCGTCTTTGATGAACGCTGCACGTGCTTCGGGTGAGATGGCCGTCAAGTCGAGTCCCATACGAATGTCCTCCTACGACGTGGGGACTGTACTTGTGTTGGCGTACGTATGTCTAGAGCGAAAACGTGCGCGACTTAGCAAAAATGCGCACAAAGTTGACGGAGCATCGCGTGTGATTGACGAGGCATCGCGTGTGGTCGAGAAAGGACCGCGCGGACCTTACAAAGAGTCGCGTGTTGTTAATGACGGTATTGCGCGGACCTGAGAAAGGACCGCGTGGACCTGGCAACAGTTCGCGTGTTGTTAATGACGGTATCGCGCAGACCTGAGAAAGGACCGCGTGGACCTGATGCGGGACCACGTGGGGTTCATGATGGCGTCGCGCAGACCGGAGAAAGGACCGCGCGGACCTGGCAACAGTTCGCGTGGAATTGCGAAAATGCCGTGTGTTGCCAAGAAGCGAGCGCGCGAATCAGTCAATCATTCCTTCGTAGGCATTGATATCCTGCGTGCGGAAGGTACAGGTCCTTCAGGGGCGGCTTCGAGCAAAAGCAGCTTCTCGCGAGCATCCGTGTGCGTAATCAATCGAGCGCCTCGTTTCCACGTGACGTATTGCCAGGCCCAGTTGAACATGACGACGAAACGATTGTGGAATCCAATCAAGAAAAATACGTGAATCGCCATCCATGCGAGCCAAGCGATTACGCCGGACAATTCGAGTTTCTTTACTTTGGCAATGGCGCGGCGTCGTCCCACCGTGGCCATCGAGCCTTTGTCGAGGTATTTGAATGGTTTTCGTGGCTTACCGGCCAAGTCGGCCCGAATCGTTGCGGCAACGTAATGGCCCATTTGAATCGCGGCCGGACAAAGTCCGGGTACGTCGACACCGGCGGCATCACGCATTGCGGCCATATCACCAATGGCAAACACTTCTGGATGCTCGGCAATCGCGCAATCGGTCCCGACGACAACTCGACCACTTCGATCGACAGGCACACCCAGTTTTTTTGCAAATGGGGTTCCGCGAATTCCCGCGGCCCAAACGACCATGGATGCGGGTAGTCGTGTTCCGTCTTTGAATGCAACGCCAGTTTCGTCGATATGCGCAACAGGTTCTCCTTTGTGCACTTCTACGCCCAACGTTGATAGTTGCTTTTCGGCCTTGGTCCCAAGCGAATCAGGAAACGCCGTCAAAATGCGTGGACCCGCCTCGACGAGCACCACGCGCGTCGCCGAAGGGTCGATCGCCCGGAAATCCCGCGCCAAAACATGCTTGGCCAATTCTGCAAAGGCCCCCGCCATTTCGACGCCCGTGGGACCTCCGCCGATGACCACGAACGTAAGCAGTTTTTTGCGAATTTCAGGATCGGTTGCCCGTTCTGCCGCTTCAAATGCCAAAAGCATTCGTTCGCGTATCGATAAGGCTTCGTCGAGCGTTTTTAGACCCAATGCATGTGTCGCCCAATCATCGTGGCCGAAAAAATTATGCGTCGCCCCCACGGCCAAAATCAAATAATCATATTTGATTTCGCCCTTGTCGAGCAAAAGACGTTTTCCTTCCAAATCGACGCCTTGGGCTTCGGCGAGCAAGACACGCGCGTTTTTTTGCTTGGAAAGAACCGAGCGAATCGGAACCGCAATGTCCGCCGGCGATAGCCCCGCCGTGGCCACTTGATAAAGCAACGGTTGAAATAAGTGATGATTCGTCCGATCGAGAAGCGTCACGCGAACCGGCGCACTCCTCAACGACATGGCCGCGTTGAGTCCCCCAAAACCACCCCCCACGATCACTACGTGTTTCCGATCGGTCACTCGAGCCTCCCGTCGCACCAACTTAGTACATCAGATTGCCAATCGAAATCGATGCTCTCGTCCAACGAGCGTCGGAACATGAGTCGTCCAGGGGCCTGAAGAGGCTCCACGAAAAACATCGCTGCTTGCGCGTTTGGGGTTGGCGTCGCCAGGGACCTCATGCTACTCGGGTGGCGCTCTGGTACGAAGGTATTCCAACGGCTAGCCGCAAGGTTATCCGTGGGCGTTCTTTCTGTTCAGGCTGGAGAGGTGGCCGAGTGGCTCAAGGCACACGCTTGCTAAGCGTGCGATCGGGAAACTGATCCGAGGGTTCGAATCCCTCCCTCTCCGCGAATCATCGCAGTCTTCGATGGGGGGCTTGGCCCCCCAAACCCCCGAGATTCTACTTGGAAAGCCGGGCACGTTCTCGCTTACGCTCGAACGGCCCTAGTCAGTGCATTCGTCGGGCTCGCTTCGCGACCCGACTCTTGCACTCTACCTGGTTTTCGATGGGGGGCTTGGCCCCCCAAACCCCCGAGATTCTACTTGGAAAGCCGGGCACGTTATAGCATAACCGCGAACGGCCCAAGTCACTGCATTCGTCGGGGTCGCTTCGCGCCCGGACTGCTGGAACAGGAACTTCTGGGTCTGGTGGACCCGGTTCACGACCTCGAGCTTGTAGATCGGGATGCGGATCGTGCGGATCTGGCTCTCGATGGCCCGGATGATGGACTGGCGGATCCACCACGAGGCGTAGGTCGAGAACCTGAACCCCTTGCGGTGGTCGAACTTCTCGACCGCCTTCATCAGGCCGAGGTTGCCCTCCTGCACGAGGTCGAGCAGGTGCATCCCACGGTTCCGGTACTTG
>JANORL010001276.1:0-2817 GCA_031415295.1 Polyangiaceae bacterium
TACCCCATGAAACCGGACCATGTGAAATCGCGGTGGTGGTACCATTGCACAGATGCGCGCCAATAACTCGCACGGGTCGAAGGTCACGAAACGCGTCCCGTCACGCCAAACCTTTTTCAGTTCGTACCGCAGCACGTCGTCGATTTCCGTTAATCGCTCCGTCGCAATGGGTGGCCTCGCCAAATACCGACAAACTCGCTCCACTCGCTTGCGATCACGACCGTCAATGGGGCTACTCGGCAATTCAACCCGCAATGCGTGATCCTCGTGGGCGCACTCGAAGCAGAAGCGCCCCAGAGAGCTCAACCAGGAGAGGTAATCGTCTCGAGGGGATTTATCAGTCGGCAAATAATCCCACGCTCTCCGCTGCGCGATGAACTCGTGTATGCAAATGGGCACCCCACCGTGCCATGGCTCCTCCGTGCGGTTCGTGCATACGAACGTGCAGCGCGAGGTGCGCACAGCGGGCTCCGCATACGCATTGGAGACGTCGCGCTTGGTCCAAACCGAACAGTAGAATTTGTTCCCGATATCGGTTTGGCGGAAACGCTCGCCTGTGACCCTGTGCTCGCAGAAATTGCCGGCCCGCAGGGGTGGTGCCAGCCAGCGCGCGGCGTCCACCTCGCGATTCGTGGCATCGCTGGATCCGACGGTGCACGAAAAGCTGACGCCAGTCAAGCCACCGCGGATGTTGCGCTGGGAATCATCCGTGCGGCGATTGCATTGCCGCAACAATTGACCACGACTCCCATGCCGACAATCGCGGCCAACTTGGCTGACCAATTTCCCCTATCCGCCAACGCCCGAAGGTTCTGCGGCTATTATCGAGAGGATGCCTTTGCTGGACGCGACGCGGCCCTCAAGCAGCTTCACGATTGGCATGCGAATGCCACCGGACCACGCTGTGCAATGGTGCATGCGCGTGCAGGCAGAGGAAAATCAGCATTGCTCGTGCGATTTTATGACCGGCTGATGGCTCAAGGTCGAAACGTGTGTTTTTTCCCCATCAGCCTTCGGTTTGGCACCGATACGGAACAGGTGTTCTTGCACGAAATGGCGCGATTCTTCGCGTGGATACATGGCGAGCAGCAACCCACGCACACGGAACCTCTCGAAACTCTGCGACATAGGGTTTTGCATGAATACATGCGCCGCGACTTGCCCGAGGGCATCAAAGCAACACTCATCATTGATGGTATTGACGAGACCGCCAACTGGAAAGTCGACCTGTACTTGTTGCCAGCGCCACCGCCCAAGGGACTTTCGATTCTTGTTTCGGTTCGTGCACAAAACCTTAACCCCTTGAGCGATCCCACTCGTCGTCAAATTGCGTGGGATCAGCCCAACCTAGCAACGTTCGTCCAACTTGAACCATTGCGTCTTGACGATGTCAAACAAATTCTTGCGAAGGACAAGGTCAGCGACAATGTGGCCCGCGTAGTACACGAGCGCAGCGAAGGCGATCCGCTGCTCGTCCAGCTTTATGCACGTGACATCGCCGATGGGCGAGCAATAACGCTCGCCCACGACGCCAATGCGCAGCCCACTGGACTGCGTGGCTATTTAACGGATTGGTGGGAACACCAAGAAAAACTTTGGGGCAGCAACAGTGCGCGAAATCGCGAAGCTGCAGAACGCGTGATGAGCGTGCTCGCAATGGCCCGAGGACCGATGACCCGAGACGATATCTCGGAATTGTTGGAGGACCACAAGGCCGGGGAAATCACCAAAGCCTTGAAGGACTCACGCCGGTTTGTCCTCGAAGTCGGCGAATCCACAGATAATCGAAAACCAACATACGTACTTCATCATATTGGCTTAGCCCGGTACTATCGCGAAGAATATCTCAAACAAGAGGAACGCGATTCGATCGAGCAGCAATTTCTCGATTATGGCAAACGCACCCTTGACGCCATTTTTGCCAATAACGGCCCTGCAACAAATATCTCTACATACCTTCTGCGATTTTATGGATTGCACTTGGAGCAAGCCGTGGAAAAGCAATGGAACGGCGCGCTCGACAACCTCATCGCGCTATGTGATCCGCGATGGATGCGCGCTTCTCGTGAAATGGACCCATCATTGGCGAGTTTCGCGGCGGACGCAGATCGGGCATTCGAAGCGTTGTTAAAGTCCGACACGAAACGATTTCGAGACGGTGAAGTATTGGCCTACATTCCTCAAACAATACGAGCATTGTTCTGTGCCGCGACCGCGCGGCGAACGATGGCCACAATGCCAGCAGGTCTCGTTGGACAGCTTGTGGAACGTGGGATTTGGTCGACACAAACTGGGCTCTCGCTCGCGAAAACAAGCAGCCAACGAACATCAGACATTCAGGAGGCAACGAACGATGGTCAGGCCGTCCGACGACGTACCATATCTCGATGAATAGAACGGCAGAAGATTACCAATACCCATCATGATCGAGCAGGACACGAACACGCCCGAGAACGTCCAATCCTCGAATGGGCGCCAACTCGTCCAATCAAGGAGTGGGCGCCAAACGACCCACGCCACGAGTCCCGTAGCGAGGTTTGCCAGGGAACCGCCGGCGTAAAGAATGACCAGGGCCTTGCGGTTTGGACCCAGCCGTTGAGGAATGGCCAGGGTCATTCCGCGCAGAAGCGGGCGAGCCAGGTAAAACCGCACGCCGGCAATGCGTATCTTCGCGAAAGGCCGCGCGATTCCAATTCCAATTGAGACGATTCGGAACCCGGCAAGGGTCCCAGCCAACGCATGACCGAGCTCGTGGACGAGGATCGACAAGTACAGCGCAGAAAACAGCAAAACCAGTGCGTAGAGCGGCGAAGGCGA
>JANORL010001277.1:0-5165 GCA_031415295.1 Polyangiaceae bacterium
GTCGAAACGGACACCAGCTCGTTCAGCGATACGACGACGGATACAGCCGCTTCTGCAGCGCTGGGTCCGACGGAACGAGCGTTTGGAGAGACAATGAGCACAGTCGGCACCAACAGGGCCGCGGCTAGGACGGATGCTCGAACACGCATATAGCGAGGATATCACCGAAGCGTCTTCGAGGCTCTCGGGCCGTGTTTGTAGCGAAGAGCCGTCCAAGTCATACGACGCGAGTCTTTGCGAAGGACTCGGCATCCCGTTTGCAAACTATTACGACGACGTATTGTTTGGCTTGAAAAACCACTAACGTCGAAGACGCTGCGTGAGCGTCTCCGGCGTTTCGTTTACGTTCGGACGAACGTATTACTTCTTGGTTGGAGCCTTCTTGGCGGGAGCCGGTGCCTTCGCAGGGGCCGGTGCTTTTGCGGGCGCTTTGCCCGGTGCCGCTTTGCCCGGTGCCGCTTTGCCCGGCGCGGGTGTTTTACCCGGAGCGGGCGTTTTACCCGGCGCGGGTGTCTTGCCTGGACCGGGTGGTTTGGCCGGACCAGTCGGTGGTTTGGCCGGACCAGTCGGTGGTTTCGGCGCCGGTCCAGTTGTCGGACGACGTCCACCAGGTGTCGGCTTCACTGCAGGCGGTTGGCAACGCTCTTCCGAAACAATCGGGGCAGTCTTGTCGCGTTTCGTTATGTGGAACTCCACGCGCCGATTAACTTCCCGCGTCTTCTCCGTCTTGTTGTCCCCAATGGGAACTGTACTTGCGTAACCCTTTGCAGTGAGGCGTTCCGGTGCGACGCTGCGCCTAATAAGCGCTTTCTTCACGGACTCCGAACGGTCTTGGGACAACTTGACGTTGATCCTGTCGCCACCCTCAGTGCTCGTGTGGCCTTGGACCTCGAACTCGAGCAGTTCCTTATGCTCGCGCATGATGGCTGCCACTTCGTCGAGCAGCGAATCGCTGACTGGCAGGATTGCTGCCGAGCCCTGCTTGAACTGCACCTTGTCCAAAATAACGATCTCGTTCTCCTGCAGCCTGGCGCGTTTGCAGATCGGACAACCGTGAAGCTTCGGATCTTCACTCGGTAGACCTGGCACCGTGGGACACGCGTCGACGGGATCTAGAATTCCATCCTTATCGGTGTCTACGTCTACTGGCGGCGGACAACCGTTTGTCTTGGGATCCCCCGTCCTGATACCGGGTACGTCCGGACAAGCATCTTCGAAGTCGTAGATTGTGTCGCCATCACGATCCGGCGGACAACCGTGCTTCTTCGGATCCTTGTCCGGTACGCCCTTCACGTCCGGACACGCATCGACCGCATCGTAGATCTTGTCATCGTCCCGATCTGAAGGACAACCATGCTTCTTCGGATCCTTGTGCGGGATGCCCTTGATCGTCACACACGCGTCGACTGGATCAAGAATGCCGTCTTCGTCAGCATCGGGCGGACAACCATTCTTCTTCCGATCCGGATGCGGAATGCCCTTCACGTCCGGACACGCGTCGTCGATGTCGAGGATGTAGTCCTCGTCCCGATCCGACGGACAACCATGCTTCCTCGGGTTGGGATGCCGAATGCCTTTGATGTAAACGCACGCATCGACCTTATCGATGATGCCGTCGCCATCCGTGTCTTTTTCACTCCACGGCGGCGTGTACGCAACATGCGCCACCATGCGCACGTCAGGCGTACCAATGCCCGAGGACAAACCCGGGCCTAACGCGAGGCCAGCTTCCCAATTCGGCTGGAACCGGTACTTGCCTCCAATGAGCGCTTCGACGTTGAGGTTCTGCGAAGTCACGTCGCGCAACTGCGTCATGACACTGACTTCGGGACCCACCTGAAATTGTTTTTCTTGACCGAGAAGAATACCTACGCCACCGGACCCGACAAACGTCGTTCCGAGGGGGATTTTGTCGATGTAATTGATCGCCGGCCTGATCTCTGCACCAAGCGCGGCCGAGTACACGAATTGCGGAAAGCGACCACCGACGACGACCTGCGGCAAACCGCGAAACCACCCGTCCGTCACGTAGCTCCCGGTGCCCGTGGGAAACCAAAGATAACCATTCAAGCCAAGCTGAAACTTGCTGTTGTTGTCCCCAAACAATCGCGCACGAACGCCCACACGAATGTCACCAAAATCGGGACCTGTCGGTGACTTGATGTTCAGCTTGTTGGGTTCTTCATCGCCGGTTTGGATAAGCGCGGCGGGTAGATCCAGGTTGAACTGCAAACGGTCGAAGAGTGTGAACGTCCCGTTTGCCCGCAGAAACAACTGATTGCTCACGACGCTCGCGCCGTACTCGAGGTCGCTCTTCCTACGGAGAATCAGCGGATCGTGCGCGTAGTCGAAGTAGAGCGCGATGTGCGGCACCTTGTGCCCAAGGACGTAGGGCGAAGCCACGCTGAACAATCGATCGCCTGCGTTTGACGAGTAAAACCGCTCGAGAGCGATCGAAGGAGCAGACTCTTGCGCGTCGGCTGTTGCAACGGCACTTGCAACGACCCCCATCGCCGCCAAACGCAAGAACCACCTGTTTCGCATCGAAGTTCGCATCGCGTAAATGACCTCTCGATTCGTCGCGCCGTTTTTCCCCACGCCTTACCGCAGGAAAAGTGGTCAAACGAGGCGCCAGGCCGAGCAAAGCCGGGTGCCCTCTGTATATACGGACTCTGCTTGCACAGGCCTAGAAACGCGCACAAATTCCGCTGCTCACAGGCCCAGAAACGTATTGTTCACGAGTGCAGCAAGGCCCGAACACACGAGGTCGCTGGTAGAGTTGCTTCCGTGGTCTCGTCCATTCAGACAATTTCGATCGCCGTTGCATTTCTTGGATCCATCGCGTCCGCGCCCTTCCAATGCGCGCGAAATCCCGACCCCGAAAGCGCGATCGAAGAAGAACCAGGCGAAGCACTTTTTGGCCTTGCCGAACAATTCCGCGAGCAAGGCAACGTCGATGGTCGCAAGTCGACGCTGATCTATCTCGTCAAACGTTATCCCGCGAGTCGCTTCGCAACGCGCGCCACGCAGGATCTCGAAGCCCTCGGCGTCAAAGTCGACGATGCCTCGACGCATTGAAAGACCACGTCCCGCATCCCTCGCCCCTCGAAACATGCTAAACGCCCGCCCATGAATGGCGGCTCTCCTCCCCGGGACAAACTCTTCGAACCCGTACGCCCCGAACTCGATTTTCCCACCGACGAGGCCAAAATCCTCGCGTTCTGGAAAGAAAACCAAATCTTCCAGAAGACCCTGCTTGCAAGTTCGCGCGCTACCGGGCCCTCGAAAGGCTCTTTCGTGTTTTACGAAGGTCCCCCGACCGCCAACGGCATGCCTCACAACGGCCATGTGTTGACACGTGCCGTCAAAGACGTTTTCCCGCGGTACAAAACGATGCGCGGTTACGACGTTCCTCGCAAAGCCGGCTGGGATACCCACGGTTTGCCCGTGGAAGTCGAAGTCGAAAAAGAGCTGCGCATTCACGGCAAAGCCGACATCGAAAATTACGGCGTCGAACCCTTCGTCGCGCGCTGCATCGAATCGGTTTTTCGTTACACCGACGCCTGGGAAAAACTCACCGACAAGATTGGTTTTTGGGTCGACCTGCCCGATGCCTACGTCACTTATCACCGCAGCTACGTCGAAAGCGTCTGGTGGTCGCTTGCGAATCTCTACGGCAAAGGCCTGCTTTACCAGGGCGAAAAAGTCGTTTGGTGGTGGGCTCAAGGTGGCACCGCCCTGTCCGCTGCTGAAGTTGGGCAAGGCTACAAGACCGTCGATGATCCCAGCGTATTTGTAGCGTTTCCCTTCATCGACGATCCGTCGATATCCCTGTGCGTCTGGACAACCACCCCCTGGACGTTGCCGTCGAACATGTACGCGGCAGTTCGCGCCGATTTCGATTACGTCGTCGTCGATGCAGGCGATCGCAAGCTCGTCATGGCCGCAGGCTTGCGCGAATCCATGGCGAAAAAGCTCGGCAAAGACCTGCCCATTCTTTCAACTTCCAAAGGTTCGGACCTCGTCGGCAAGAAGTACGCGCCTCCGTTCGACGTCTTCGCCAACGAAGCCAAGGATCACGCTGTCGTGCACAGCGTCATCGCTGCCGATTTCGTCACGCTCGATGCGGGTACCGGCATCGTGCACGTTGCGCCTGCGTTTGGCGAAGACGACCATGCGGCGCACCGCACGTTGCTCAAGACAAACCGTGACTTGCCGCTTCTTTGTGCGGTCAAACCCGATGGCAAGTTTTTCGAGGCCATGAGCAAGTACGCTGGTCGTTGGGTGAAGGAATGCGACAAGGACCTCACCAAGGACCTGGAACACGCGGGCAAACTCGTTTTTTCCGAAAGTTATCGCCACGAATATCCGTTCTGCTGGCGTTCGGACGAAGACCCGTTGATCCAATACGCCCGGCCCGCTTGGTACATCCGGACAACCGCGCAGATCGATCGCGCCATCGCCAACAACCAAACGGTCAACTGGCTCCCCGAGCACATCAAGAGCGGACGTTTTGGTGATTTTCTCGCGAACAACGTGGACTGGGCATTGTCCCGTGAACGTTACTGGGGAACGCCGCTTCCCATCTGGATCAACGACACGACGGGGACCATCGAAGCTGTCGATTCCGTAGCGACGCTCCGGGGCAAACTTGGCAACAACGTCGCGGAAATCGAAGCGGATCTGGCCAAGACGCACCCGAAGATGGCCGAGCATCTGTTGGTACACAAACCGTGGATCGACAAGATCATGTTCCAGAAAGAAGGCGAACCTGGCACGTACAAACGCGTCGGTGACGTCATCGACTGCTGGTACGACTCGGGCGCGATGCCGTTCTCGCAGTGGGGTTTTCCCCATGCCCAAGGCTCGTTCGAAAAGTTCGACCGCGCATTTCCCGCGGACTTCATCAGCGAAGCGATCGATCAAACGCGCGGCTGGTTCTACTCGTTGCTCATGATCTCGACGCTTGTCTTCGACGAAGACACCCAGAAAAAATTGGGTTTGTCCAAGATCCGCGACTACCCGATGCCTTATCAAACCTGCGTCGTTCTTGGGCACGTTGGCGATCGTGAAGGCAAAAAAGAAAGCAAATCCAAGGGCAACTACACGCCGCCGGAAATCATTCTCGATCGCGTGCGCATGGAGTTTGTCGCATCGTCAGGAGA
>JANORL010001278.1:0-2675 GCA_031415295.1 Polyangiaceae bacterium
CCAATACGCGACGGAGCTGCTGGCGGCGGGAGCGACGCCGGTGTACGAATACGTCATTGTTTTCGATGGCAAAAAGACGTGGGTGAAATCCGTGGACGATGCGCTGGCGACGACGACGTGATTGTTCGACGGGTTCTGGCGGAAAGCTGCCGTTCAGAGTACCCCGTGATCCATGTCAGCTGCAAAGAGACCAAGGCGAAGGACTTTCAGGCCATCTTGAACGATACGGCCGATGAAGTGCTCTAAATGTCGGACTGGCCCTTCAAGAGGCAAAAGCCAAAGGCTTTCAAAACGCGATTCTCATGGATCCGCTGGGACATGTAGCTGAGTTTGCTACGGCAAACCTGTTTATTGCCAAAAACGGCGTCGTGCAGCCTCCGATACCGAATGGCACATTTCTCGATGGCATTACCCGACACCGCGTCATTCATCTATTGCGTCATGCGGGCATTCAGGTTGTCGAACGCGTCATTCGCTTGCAGGACGTCATTGAAGCGGACGAGATATTCTCCACCGGCAATTATGCCAAGGTCTTGCCTCTCACTCAATTCGAGAATCGCTCGCTCGAACCCGGTCTCATCTACGCGCGTGCACCAGCGTTGTATTGGGAATATGCTCACCTTTGAGCGCTCGCATATCCATGCGTCCGCCCGGACGGCGGTGGGGCAAAACGTTCCGCGTAGGGTCGCGTACGCGTTGGTCTCTCAGGTGGCCCGCGCCATCTCCCGCCATTGCACGTCTTTGTTGCCGACGAATACCAGCGTTCCAACCTTCAGTTCCATTCCCTTTGACAACATCGGCACGAGCTGCGGGTCAGCGAGATACTGCGCAAGTTGCCCTTCGGCTTCTTTGACGACCGAGTCGACTTTCTTCCGCTCCTTGACCGTCAAATACTTCAATTCGATCATCCAGGCGTATTTGGCCTGCGGCACATGTGACAACGGGCTCATGAAAATGTCGTTGAATCCGTGCGCAAATTCTTTTTCGCTCAGCACATAGAAGATGCGTGACGTGACAATCGCCCCAATGAGCAGCATCTTCATGGCTTTCTCATCGTGTTTTCGCACATCCCGAACACTCACGGCCATCAGGACCCTTTTGCGCAAGACGTCGAGCAATGGCTGGATATCGCCCTTTTGTGCCATCACGTAGAACGCAGCCCCCACAGGTTCGTCCGTCAAGTGAATGCCTCGAATGTCTTCGAGCAGATTCATATAATGTTCGTAGCCGAGTTCTCGAATGACTCGATTCGGCGTTTCGAAACGAACCTGCTTACCTCGGGGCATCTCGGCCGTGAGCGTGAGCATACCCGTGTAATACATGAGTGACACGAATTGACTTGTGGTGGAGCCTGTTTTGACGCCGAATCGATCAACGAGTTCACTCCAGACTTCGCCGGTGTTGAGCACCGTTTCGATGGCAATGCGTCGTTCTTCGGCTTCAGGCCCGACAGCAGCCCAGAAGCTGTGCAATTTTCTGTAATCCGTGCGCGCATTCGGATCCAGGATCTCCATGGGAGCCTTGCCGCGCCGAGCGAGTTCGCGCAAGAAATAAAGCACCATCGTCGAATTGAACACGCGCTCTGTCGCATCCTGAGCAAATCGATACCCGTCGTAATATTCTTCGAGCGTTGCGAGCAGCTTTTGTCGATCACCTATTTCGGGAACCGACTGCAATTCCGGACGATAGTGGAAAAGTTCGTCGACCGCGCGAGCGACGTCTGCTTCGGTAAACCCTGCCAGTGTATTGAACTGAGGATTGTTCGAGATGTTCGTGACGACATTAAATCCGGTCACGAGGTCGTCGAGCAGAATGGGTGTGCCGCCCGTGATGAACACTCGGGCAATGGCTCCGGTTTCCGTGCCTGCCTTGAGCGTCCTGTAAAACGCGCGCACGAAGCCCATCTTGTCGGTGATCTTCGAATACACTTCTTTCTGTTCACCCGAGAGCAGCGCTGTAGCAAACGTGTCGTATTCGTCGATCATCACATAGAGCGCATCTTTCGACGCGGACATGATTCCAATGAGATCGGTGAGCATATCGGCAGGTTCGCGTACGTCCTTGAGCACATCGTACAATCGCCCCAGCTCTGGAATACGGTTGCGGTACCGAATTCCCAGCGTTTGTACAGCCGCCTTGATCGTGGTCGTAAAGCTTGCCGTGAGCGCCTGCTCCCCACCGCCGGCCGACACCTGCGAAAAGTTCAAGTGCAGCACCATGAACTTGCTCTTCTCGGGCGTCGGGTGGTCGTGGATCCATAAGCCGCGAAACAGTTCGTCGTATTCGTCCGACAACGATATGTCGTAATAATGCTCCATCATGCTGAGCAGCGACGACTTGCCAAACCGCCGAGGACGTAGGAAGATGATGTTCTTGGAGCCAAACTCGCGGCTCTCTAAAACTGGCAAGAACGGTGTCTTGTCGACGTAGAAACAACCGTCTCGCCTGATGTTCGCGAAGTCTGCATCGCCGTACGCGATCTTCATGATGTGCGACCTTTTCCGATGAGCGGCGCGACGCTACCACGCCCGATCAAGAATGGCAACGTACGGCTACGCCTGCACCTGCAACAACGCCTGCGGCCACAGCGGAGCCCGCGAAGCTCGAGAGGGGCACCGTGCCCCCAAGTCCGCGGGGGGCCGTGGTGCTCATCAAGCGAAACAATTTGGCAGCTC
>JANORL010001279.1:0-9516 GCA_031415295.1 Polyangiaceae bacterium
GCGTTCCTGGAAAAACCTTTCGTTGGGCAGGTCGTTATTCGTCCGACTTGACCTCTCGCGAGACACTCGACACGCAGCTCAACGTTTTCGCTGATTTTCGTCCACGTTTGCCCGTGGCATGGCGACAAACCCAGCTTCTGCTCCTGGGTAACATCCATCCGAGTTTACAAATCGAGGTGCTCAACCAGATGGACGCGCCGAAATTCGTCATCGCCGACACGATGAATTTTTGGATCACCGGCGAACCAACAACGCTCGCAACCATGCTGAAGCGTCTCGATTTACTCATCATCAACAATGAAGAAGCGCGGCTTTTGTCGGGCATTCACAACATTCGCAAAGCAGCCAGAGACATTCTTGCACGCGGCCCAAAGCGCCTAGTCATCAAGTGCGGCGAACACGGCGCTCTTCTCTTCGACGAGCAAGGCGTGTTTGCAGCCCATGGCTTTCCACTCGAAAATGAAGTGGATCCAACGGGTGCTGGTGATTCATTTGCTGGTGGGTTCCTCGGGTACCTCGCCACGACGCCTGAAGTCACCCCGATCGCTCTCCGTCGCGCCATGGTTCATGGGACAGCAACCGCTTCGTTCTGCGTCGAAGGCGTCGGCACGACGATGTTGGCGACCTTGACCAAGGCGCAAGTTGCGGCGCGGGTTGGAGCCATTCGCGAACTCTACGAATTCGGCGCACACAGCATGTGACGCGAACATCCCGCACATCCGTTCACTGACATGTCCGTGATAACCTCCGCGCTTCACTTTGCGTGGAGGACATCAATGCGATTTTCGACAGTTGCAGCTTCGCTTGCCGTAGGCGCTGTGGGTTTGGTTGGGTTTGTCTCGGGCTGCGGTACGGACAATCCGGCCGGAACGACGTCCAGCAACGGAACCCCGACGTGCGAGCTCACCGCCAAATGCGTCTCGGCTGATCCCACGTGTGTAGCGATCGTCGACAACAAGGATCAAAAGCAATTTGGTCTGCGTATGTCGCAGATTCTCATCAGCAAACCCGCAACCCTCAGCGCGACCAGTTTCGTAGGTCAAACGGTGGCGAGTGGCGTGACGTTGAGCCGCCCGGATTGTTTCCTGACGGGTGCTTCCGCGGGCGGAACGTTCTCGTGGCTGATCCAGTTCGACTTCGACACGAACATGGTGTGCACCGGTGGTGCGAAACCTCCAGTGAAAGCCGAAGACGGCTACACGTTCGTGAACGAGATGCTCATGCAGGGTGGTACGACCTTTGACATCAAACCAATCAAGTTCAGCTCGCCGAATCTTGCAGGGGGCACGTTCAGCGTGATGACTGGTCAGGACATCATCGTGCCGATCTACACGGCGGAAGGCGGCGTCATCCTGCTGCCGTTGCGCAAAGCACGGATCACGGAAGGCAAGTTGTCGTCGAACAACAACTGCGTCGGTTCGTTTAACGGCTCGGGGCTCGATCCGTACAACAACTGTGGGCCCCTGCCTTCGGAGAACCAGTTCACGTTCAACAACGCCGGAAAGCTCGACGGGTACATCACGCTCGAAGATGCCGATGGCGTCATCGTCGACTTGGCCGGGGCGAGTTTATGTGCGCTGATTACCGGGGACGGAGATGGCGCGAAGCCCATCGAGAAGTGCAAGCGCGATCCGGCAACAATGAAGATCGCCTACAAGGGTGACTGGTGTGACGGCACAAATGCGGCGGCGGACGCAACGTGTGCCGATGCTGTGCAGCTTGCGGCAGAATTCGCAGCGAGTGCTGTGAAAGTGAACGGCGGCTGTCCGATTCCGTAGCGCTTGCGGCAAGCGCGATCCCGCGCGTACGATCACAAGGATTCGTCGATGAAAAACGGCCTCTCCGAGTTTCGGAAGGCCGCATCGGCGACCGCCCTTGGAGGTCTTCGCCATGCCTCGCTTCATCAAACATATTATTGGGATCATGCTCGTGATCCTCATCGCTGGATGTGCCGGTGGTGGGTGCTCGAGTGGTTGTGCTGGCTGCGGAATTTCGCCGCTTCCTGGTGGGTTCGAACCGACAGCTCGGATCGAAAACGCCGGTTCGGTTCGTCTTACCGATTCAGGTCTGACGTTCCTCGAACAGAACCTCGGACCACTGGCCAAAGCAGCGCTCGGATCGAGCGGCGGTAATGGCGGGATCATCACGTTCCCTGTTCCTTCAACGGGCGGCAGCCAGTTGGGCATCAAGTACAACGTTTGTCCGGGTGGTCCCGACCCGAACGGGAATCCTCCAAAGTGCATCGCGGAAATCGACATTGGCAACGCCAAACTGAACATCGATTCCGCCAATCCGCACAACATCCACATCACCGGACCGCTTCCGATCCGCATGCAGGATCTGCCCATCGACGTGACGTTGCTCATCATTCCGAGCACCACGCATCTGCACATGTCGAGCAATGGCTGCAACACGCCTGCGGCGTACGCAGACGTCAATCTCGACGTGGATATCTCCATCGAAGTCGACACCGATCAATCGCATTCACGTGCCGGCTATTCGCGGGTCAAAGTCAACAAAGTCGACATCGACAAAGACCAACTTGGCAACGCGATCTCGTTCTGCGGTGGCGGTCTTGCCAGCGGTGTTCTCAATACGTTGAAGGGCATTCTGCTGCCGTTGCTCATTGATCCGCTCATTGGCTCGCTCACGGGGCAAATCGAGTCGGCCCTTTGCCAGCAGGCAACCCCCAATACCAAGCCGGAATGTCCGCAAGGTTCGAACAACATCGAAGGCGTTTGTCGTTATGGAACCGACGCGAATGCCGAATGCGTTTCCACGCTCCTTGGTCTCGATGGCCACATGGATCTGAGCGGGGCGCTTGCTAGCGTGTCGCCAGGAACGACGGGTGCCATCGACATTCTCTTCGCCGTAGGTGGCCCGGGCAAACGACCCGACAACAGCGGCTTTGCATGGGGTGACCTCAACCCGATCGCCGGCGGTGCAACGCTTGGCATGTACGGTGGTGCGGAAGCTTCACCCCTCTCGGGTTGCGTGAAGATCTCCAACATGGCGTTGCCCACGGGCATCCCCATCCCCACGGAACTCGTCGAGAACAGCGTAACGAACTGGCCTGCTGGTCTCGCTGGCCCGCACGTAGGGATCGGCCTTGCTGAACGTTACGCAAACTATGCGCTGAACAGCGTCTACAACAGCGGCACGTTGTGCCTCGGCATATCCACGGAAACGGTTCCGCAGTTGTCGTCGGGCACGCTCGCTCTGCTCGCCAACTCGCTCAAGGACCTCGGTCTGCAACGTGAAGCGCAACAAGTGGCACTCGTCATTCGTCCAGGCAAACCGCCTACAGCAACGTTCGGCAATGGCACGGACATCAACACGGATCCGACCATTCGCGTGAAGCTGCCGCAAGCAGCGTTCGACTTCTACATTTGGTCGACGGATCGTTTCATTCGCTTCATGACGGCTACGTTCGATCTCGATGTGCCGATCAACCTTGCCGTCACGAAAGACGGCCTGCTGCCCGTGCTCGACAAGATTGGCGTGACGAACGGCGTCGTGACGAACTCCGAGCTGCTTCGTGAAGATCCGGTGATCATCGCGTCGGCTTTGCAAGGTCTGCTCGGCGGTCTCGCTGGACAATTCTTGGGCGGGATCGCTCCGATCGACTTGTCGAGTGCGCTCGGATCGCTCGGCCTGACGCTGACGATTCCGGAATCCGTTGATGGCCAGGGTTCGCCTGGTCTGCGCAAACTCACGAACGGCAACGACAACTACCTCGGCATCTTCGCGACGCTGGGCATTGGTGCCCCTGCACCATTCAAGGCGAACACCACGACTTTGTCGGTCGTAAAGAAGAACGTCGACCCCGCCGCGTTCCGCATTGCTTCGGCACTCGAAAGCAATGTTCCGGCCGTGAACATTCAGATGTCCTCGCCGCTCGACAACGGTGCGCAAGCCATCGAGTACTCGTACCGCGTCGATCGTGGCGCATGGAGACCGTTCACCCGTGAACGAATGGTCACGGTGCGTGACGAATGGTTGCGGCTCCAAGGTAAACACACGATCAGCGCACGTTCGCGTGTCGTGGGTCATCCCGAGTCGATGGATGAAACGCCGGCGACGATCGACGTCGTGATCGATGCAGAACCGCCGGTCATCGCGATCGGTGAACCCGAAGGTGCCAAGACTGCAATCGACGTACGCGACGTCGTGTCGGGCGGAACGGAACCGCACGTGCGTTATCGCCTTGATGATGCAGCGTGGTCGGGCTGGAAACTCGCATCGGAAATCACGTCGGTCGATGTTGGTGATGCAGCCGAAATTACGGTCGAAGCGCAAGACGACGAAGGCAACGTCGCAACGGCGTCGCAAGCGCTCATTCGTGGTCGCGGGATCCCCTCGATGGGCGGTTGTGGATGCACCGTGGTCGGCGAAGACGCCTCACAAAACAATGCGGCATGGATGCTGGCCCTCGGCATGGTCGGTGCTGTTCTTCGTTTGGGACGTCGTCGCTCGGACAAACGTTCCGAGGTCAAACCATCAACCCCTCAGGTGCGAGCATGATCAGCATCGGCAGCCGTCGCGCGCTACACGCTCTCACTGGGTTGGCCATCCTCGGAACAGCCGGTTCATTTGCGGGCTGTGGCGATGACGGTGAGGTGAAGGTCAACACCTACAAGTGCGAAGCGCCAAACTGCACCTCGCTCGTTCCAGGCCTTATCGGCGCGTACACATCTGTCGCGGTGAATGGCAAGTCGATCTGGGTTGCGGGATATGCCGAAGCCGAATGGTCCAGCGGTTACACGTGGGGCGATCTGGTCGTCGGCCAGTGGAACGGAACGAAAGTCGGTTGGTCGGCCATCGACGGCGTACCTGCAGAACCGCTCGTCGATCCGGCTATGTTCGACAAGAACGGTTTCCGCGGCGGTCAAACCGAAGCTGGTGACGACGTGGGTCTTTGGACCAGCATCGCCGTCACAGGCGAAGGTCAACCCGCAGTTGCCTATTACGACCGGACAAACCGTTCCCTCAAGTTCGCCCAGCAAACGGCCAAAGTGTGGAACATCATGACGGTCGAGGTGAAACCGCAAGCGGACATCGGTCGTTACGCGAAGCTGCTGATCGTCGGCGGCAAACCCACCATCGCCTACTTGTCGATCGAACCCGGCAAGGACGGCGCGGTGTCGTCAAAGATTCGCGTCGCAACCGCCACGTCGGCAACGCCGAAGGAAACCGACTGGACGTTCGAAGATGTGATCGTCGACAACGCCACACCTTGTCGTGCCGCCTTCTGCGCAACCGGCACGGCATGTGTCGTCGCGACAAACACCTGCGTGAAGAAAGAAACGACGTGCGATCCGAAGTGCAGCTCAGGCACGGCATGCGTAAACCTCGGCATGGGTGCCGCATGTTCAGATGTACGTGATGGAGCCAAGGTCGACACGTATCCCGATGCTGTCGGCGACTACATCTCGCTCGCACTCGATCCTTCGGGTGGCATTGGGATCGCGTTCTACGATCGCATCCACGGCAACGTCGTTCTCGCTTCGAAATCGAGTGGTACGTGGGCGACGAAAATCGTCGACGGCCAAGCCGATGACGGAACCGACACGGGCGACAAAGGCATCGGCACTTCGCTGTTCATCGACGCAAAAGGTGATTGGCACGTCTCGTACGTCGACGGTTTGTCCGAAGGCTTGCGTTACGCGCAGGTCACCAAAGGCACGACCGTCAAACTCACCACCGTCGTCGATGACGGACTCACGATCAACGGCATCAAGTTCGACGACGGTCAGCACCTCGTTGGTGACGACTCGAGCATCTTCGTCGGACCAAGCGGCGAAATTCACATCACGTATCAAGACTCAACGGTGGGCAAGTTGCGCCACGCCGTTGGGACGCCGTCGGGTGACATGATCACGTGGAAAGTGACCGTCATCGAGCAAGAAGGCTTTGCCGGCGCGTTCTCGCGTCCGTTCATCGCCGACGGCAAACTCATGCTCGCCAACTGGTGGCGCATGGGCGGCGACGAACCCAAGGGTGACGTCGCGATCGTGACGCCGTAACTCGCACGATTGGGGGGCTCACGCAGCCCCCCACACTCCAACCACAACCCAATCAAGCTGCGATTTCGGTCGCCTTGTCGAGCAACATGTCGCGGGTCGCGGGACCGTTGACGTTTGCCCGGACAGACGCCACGAGCTCCAGAAGTTCTTGTCGAGACGCGAGGCCTCCATCGAGAAGCGCTCGCATGTAGCCATCGACTGCACCTTGGAGTTTGGCGAGCTTCGAGTAGTTCGCGCCCTTCGCTTGCAAAGCGAGCGATTCGTTCAACATCCGCTCCAACTCGACCAGCATCTCTCCCTTGCGTCGCATGACACACCACTCCCTAGCCCGCACAACCGTCCTTCGAGCACCGCACCACGCGGTCTCTCTGAGGCTCGGTTCATCGACGTGCGTACGGAACAACTGCACGTCTCGCTGGCATCTCGGTCCTTATCCAAGACGATCAACTTGGGCCAAAAAAGATGCGACGATTTTTTTCGGAGCGGAGCAGGAGCAAGCGCAGGCGTGACGCTTCGCCCACGTGGCCGTGAGAGCACGGGACCCCCGGTTGACGTCAAGACGTTAAAACGTTACGAAATTGACATGAGTGATGCAGTACGCGCGACGGTCTACTTCAACACGGACCTACACCGGGCTCTGCGACTAAAGGCGGCCGAGACCGAGCGATCTATTTCGGACCTGGTAAACGACGCTGTACGAGCGCAACTGCTCGAGGATGCGGAAGATCTCGAAGCACTTCGAAAAAGGCGCAAGGAACCAACGCTCTCCTTCGAAGAACTCGTCAAGGACATGAAGCGCCAAGGCAAGTTATGAGAATCCCGGTATCGCTAGCGATCTGCTACGGAGTCGGAACGATACGTTGAAGCAACGCATCGGCACGTTTCGGATCGACGTCGCCTATCGCCAACGCCGGACCGTTGTTTGGCGTAATCAGCATCCGACAACGCCCTCGTCCTACGGGCACCAGGTTCGCCAAGACGAAGTCGAGGGCCACGCCAACCGCAACGATCAGCGCGCCCATACCGAGCAAGTCGGGCGAACCGGCACGAGCTCCATCCACGAACAACGACACGCCGATGTAACTGCCAACCGCGAGTGCGAACAAGCCTGCGTAAAGAGCCAAGCGTGGATAACGAACATCGCGCGCGATGCTCGTGAGTTGGTCGAGTGGAACGACGATTTCACGCTCACGTACTGTTCGTCCGAGCAGTTCCGTTTTGGTGAGCAACGTGATCGACGACGCCGACAAACGCAGTTCCGTAGGTGCGCGGTAGCGCAAGAAAATGCGTCCAAACCCTCGCACGATTGGAACGATGATCAGCAAACCGGTGATCGCCATGAGCACCAGTGCAACGGGACCACGCGGAGCTGGAATCATTTCACCAGATGCCGACGCCCCTTCACCTGAACGCATGGCGTTTGCAAGCAGCGCTTGGACGACAGGATCACGTGTATCGGTGCCGAGTGCTTTCGCTTCATCACGCGCCACAGGTGACGTGCTCGAACCGAGCGCCGCGGCTGCGACGAGCGCCCCTGCCCGACCAACGTTCGACGAACCGTCTTCGATACGTCGCACGAGTGCCGAAGTTTGTCGCCACAAACCATCCGCTTTCGACCCCAACGCGGCGTCGAGCGACACGAGAGCATCAATGGACGTATGTGCAGCTACCCAAACGAGAGCTTCGACGACACGTCGTTCTGCTTCGACTCCGTCAGGCAAGGACAACGCCACACCACGAGCGAGAAGCGCCGACAGGAGCGCGCGCGTGCCGGGGTTTGCCGGTGTCGACGATCCAGGTCGTAACGCCGAGATCACGTTTCCGAACGATGTATCGGCGTCCTTGTCGGACAGAGACAACTGCGCCGCCGCATCTTGCACTCCATCGGGAAGCGAAATTTTTCGCTCATCGGCGCATGTGAACGCGACGGCGTGGGCGAGCCGAGCGAGTTCGTCTCCGCGCGGATGGCTAGCGAGTTCGGCGAGGACAGCTTGGGGCGTTTGGTCAGCAGGCATGTTCGTGGTGCGTGGCGCGCGCGCCTTTGGGCGCTCCGATTAGTCCAACGCGCGCGCGCTGGCCAGTAATCCGCAGAAATTGCCCGGTGAACTATTTCTTCGCCCCGGCATCGGGCACTTGTTGAGCTTGTTCCTTCAAACGCCGTTTGGCTTCACCCATGATCAGGATGAGCTTCGCGCGGCTCACGTGCGTCTCCGCGCGGATCAAGCTCCCAACGGTCACGAACGGAGTTGGCGGCAGCACTTCATAACTACCCAAAAATGGAACGTCGATCTTCCGCGCCGCATCGACGATCGCTTCCAACTGCACCGCGTGCTCGCGCGCCAGCGCCTCGTCCTTGTCTTGCGCCTCGAGCACGACGTCAATACCGCTGTCGTCCGTGGGGATGACGTTGATGCGCATCCACTTGATCGTGTTTGGAATTTGAAACGGCAAACCACGGAACGCAGTTGCAGGCGTCACCATGTAGAGCGCGATTCCCACTTTGCTCGATTTGTCGAAGGGCTTGATCTTCTTGACGATCGGCAGTTGGTCTTTCGCGTCCGCTGGGAGAACGACGATCATGTGTTTGCCCGGGACCATCGCAAAGATGCGTTCGCCACCGGCAGCCTGCCCCATCGCCGCAGGTACGGGCGTTCCTTCGAGCCATTTTCCAGGAGGATTGCTGCGTTTGATGATGCCGTTGACCGTCTCGCGCGTTTTCTGTTCCGTCACGTTCATGTCGAGCACAACGACGACTTTGCGCGAGTCTCGAAGCTGCGGACCACCGATGAGCATGTGGTTGACGTCCTTCACTGGATCGATGCCGCTCGTTCCAATGAAGCTTCGCCACTGAGGAATCGCCGAGAGAACTTCGCCGAACATCCCGCCAAGTTCGTATTTACGAAGGCGTTCGCCGGCGATGAGGATCTTCACGTTTGGGTCTTTACCCACAAGACTCGATGGCGCTCCGGCAACGGCAGACGGATCACTCGCGATGGGTCCTGCATCGGTTGGACCAGCATCGCTGGGGCTTGCGGCAGCCCCGGCATCTGCAATCAGTCCCGCGTCGGGAAGGTTTGTCGCCTTATCGATGGGCAAACCTGCATCGGTTGAAGCGGCCAGGATGCCTCCCGAGCCTCCATCGGTTCCCACTTGAGCGACGGGTGCGGATGCATCGGAATCGGACGCGTCAGGATCGTTTGTGTTCGAATCAATTGCGGCATCGTTGATGCCTGCATCTTCGACGTCAGCGTCGGCGGCGGCATCGGCAACACCTGCTTCTGCCGCTTCGCTTGCGGCATCACTTGCATCAACTGGCTCGGCGTCGACACCAGCATCGGATGGGACTGGCGAGTTCTTCTTTGGGTTCGTCGTTGTCGCGGCAGCTTCAGGATCGGCGTTATCTTCGACGACGGTGGCGTTTGTCTCAGCCGTAGTCGCGGGTGCCGGATTCGTTTCTTCTGCAACGAGATCGAAGTCGATGGGAATGATG
>JANORL010001280.1:0-1609 GCA_031415295.1 Polyangiaceae bacterium
TCAACTTCGATCCCACGCATCGTCAGCGACACTTCGACATGTCTTTGCGAAATGCCGTTGTCGTCGAGCGGAATGTTACAGGTAGGATCTCGACCGATGACGAGAGGACGTAAACCGAGCGGAATGTCGAACTGGGCACCCTTGGCGGGCGACACACGCAATGCGACGTTAGGTACTGTCAAAACGCGATCGTGCAGAATCGTGAGCGTTCGCGTTTCGCTTGGCAACGGCCCGTTTGCGTCCAGCGTCATCCTTCCAATCCCTGGCCGTTCTTTCGAATCCAACGCAAAAGTTGTGAGCGCGACACGCCAAGCCATTTCGCGGCGTGGCTTTGGTTGCCACCACATGTTGCCATGGCTTGCGCTACCGTATCTGCCGTGATCAGTCCGCTGCCAATGAATTGCGATACTCGAGATTCCGGCCCCAGAATTCGATCCACCGCGCTTTTCTTGATCCCGACCTTCGGATCGAGGGTATCGACCAAACGAAACAATTCGCGAACATTGTCGAGCCAATCGTGGCGCATCAAGCGATCAATGGCTTCCGCATCGACCCGCGTCGCGCCAAGGTCGAGCTTTCCATGTGTAGATTCCCACCTCGATGCCAGAATCGCATAAAGATCTTCCGGACGGTCTTCGAGTGTTGGCAAACTGAGCCGCAATTGAAAACGTGCAATCACGTCACGTCGAAATGCATCTTTGGTCAATAATTCCGAAATGGTTCGGTTCGTCGCAGCAATAACGAGGCAATCAACGGTGGGAGACGCGTCGCGGGCTCCCAATGGTTGTACTTGTCGATTTTCCAAAAAACGGAGGAGCTTGGGCTGCAGCTCCAACGGCAAAGCTTCGATTTCGTCCAAAAAAACCGTACCGCCCGTCGCGGCTCGTAAGTATCCAGTGTTGGTCTGGAACGCGCCGGTAAACGAGTGTTTTTCCCACCCGAACATGTTCCCCTCGAAATGGTCTCGCGGGACGGCAGCAAGATTCATCGGGACGAACTTGGTTCCTGGCCGCAGTCGTCGTGCGACTTCTTCAGCCAGCAGCTCCTTTCCAGTTCCCGTCGGGCCTTCGAGCAGTACATTGAGGCCGGGGCGATACGTACGGGCATACAATTCTTCCCGAATTTTATGCAATCCCCACGGTGCGACGAGTTTTCCGAGCGGTGGTTGCGGCTTGATACGGACGGGGAAGGCCTCACGATAGACGAAAACAGTTTGTCCGAGCCGAAAAATGAATCCATCCTCGATTTGTATCGGCACATGAGGCTCTAGCTGTTTGCCCATGACAAACGTGCCATTTTGGGACCCGTGATCAGTGATTTGTAGCTGTCCACCTTTGCGTGAAAAAGAAACGTGTTCCCGCGATACTTTGGAGTCGACAATACCGTGTTCGTCAAGCCATGCACGACCAACGATTTCGCCGGAACGCGGAATGGTCAATGCAATTGGCTTCGGAAACGCCACGAGAAGGCGAGGCCCAATCTCCGCTCCGTCCACGTCCGTGGTCAACGGGTGCTCTTCAGTCGTGGGAAGGTGTTCGAAGCGTGTGCTCATCGTCGTGGGAGGTGGCGGGCGCTAGCTACGTGCGTTGCATCATTTCGGCTTGGATCC
>JANORL010001281.1:0-3200 GCA_031415295.1 Polyangiaceae bacterium
CGCGATTTCTCGTCTGCAGAAAATAATCTGGAAAAGATCTTGACCCTCGGACGAAGCGGTGATGTTTGATGACTCGTGGGCATCACGAGCACAGCAGAAAAAAACTTCGACGTCATCGTTATTGGTAGTGGAATTGGCGGACTCACCGCCGCACTCACCGTCGCCACGCGTGGAAGGCGCGTCCTGCTGCTCGAAGCGGGAAAACAATTCGGTGGGTACCTGAATCCATTTCAACGTCGCGCGTACAGTTTCGATCCAGGGTTGCATTACATCGGAGAATGCGGTCCAGACGGAGCTTTTACTCATATCCTCGAGACGCTGGGTATTGCTGACGACGTTCATTTTCGCGAACTGAGTCCAGACGGATTCGACCGCCTGGTTTTTCCTGGATACGAAGTCAACATGCCGAAAGGCGCTGATCGTTATCACGAACGTCTGCGTGCGGATTTTCCGCACGAACGTCGAGGTTTGGAAAAATTCTTTGATCTATTGCAACGCTTGCACGAAGCATTGCCTGCCATCAATTCCATTCGCGGAATTCGTTCGGCGCTCGCGGCGAGCAAACACCTTCCGTTTTTGCTGCGTTACATTCGAGCCACGTTCGGCGAAATGCTCGATTCCATCATCTCTGATCCGTTGCTCAAAGCCGTACTCGCTGCGCAAGGCGGCGACGTGGGATTACCTCCGGGCAAAGCATCCGCCCTGCTGAGCCTCGGTTTGCTCGATCATTATCTGCAAGGCGCCTATTTTCCCATTGGTGGTTCGCGCGCGCTGCGGGACGCATTTATCAAAGGCCTCGAGAAAAAGGGCGGAACAGCGCTTCGTAACGCGCCGGTGGCGCGAATTCTGCTCGACAATGGCCGCGTTTCCGGCGTTCGTTGCAGAAATGGCGATGAATACACGGCTCCAACGATTATCTCCAACGCCGACGCCGTCACCACGTATCGAGACATGGTTGGCACGGCAAACCTTCCTTCGAGCCTACGCCGTAAAACCCAAACGACCCGGCATTCCGTGGCTTCGTTGTGTTTGTTCATCGGCACGGACCTCGACGTCGCCAAAGCGGGCATGACCGATGCCAATATTTGGAATTACCCGAGCGTCGACATCGATCGCGCGTACGAGCCTCTGCTGCGCGGTGACATGCCGCCCAATAATTTCTTCTTTCTTTCGTCGCCTTCCTTGAAAGATCCGATTTCGGGGATCAAGGCGCCGCCGGGACACCACACACTCGAATTCGTCACCCTTGCGCCATTCGAACCATTTGCCCGCTGGACCGATACGAAAACGAAAAAGCGCGGCGAAGACTACGAAAAATTCAAGCGAGAACTCGAAACACGATACCTGACTGCCATTGAAAAATTCGTTCCGGATCTCCGCAATCATGTTACGACAATCGATTTGGGCACCCCGGTGACGAACGTAACGTACACATCTTCACCCCTTGGCGCCATTTATGGCCCAGAGCAAACGCCGGATCAGATGACGCCATTTCGATATGGTGCCCGAGGCGCTATTGATGGCCTGTACCTCTGCGGTTCGTCCGTATTGGGCGCAGGAATCGTTCCGTGTGCAGTTTCAGGAAGCGTGGCGGGCAAGATGGCCGTGCGGGACGCGTCGAAGTCAAAACGATAGCGGGTGTTCAGCGCCCATCCTTCATACAATTCGCAAGCTCCGCCAAGAGTTTGTCCGTAGCTTCCAAACCACTGACGAACGGCTCTGTGTCTTTCGATTTACGTGACAAACGCATGTCCGGCGAAAGCTTGTACGCGGACCCTTTTTGTTGCACCAATTTCAGAACCTTGGCCGAATCGAGCGGTGTGTCGTCCGCCAAATGCAGCGTCACGCCTTTTCGCGTCGCTTCACACGCCAAAACACGCAACTTGCGCAATTCCGTCTTGAGACTCATCAGGTGCACCAAACGCCGCGCTTCCACGGGCGGCGAACCAAAACGATCCTCCATTTCGTTGGCCAAATCCGTCACGTCATCGGGACTGTAAGCACTGGCCAAACGTTTGTAGAGCGACAAACGCACACCAACATCCGATACGTAATACTCCGGCAATAACGCATCCGCATCGAATGCAAGTTCCGGATCGACATCGTGCTCGACGACTTCGCCACGGAGTTCGTGCACGGCTTCGTCGAGCATTGTGCAAAACAGCTCGAAACCAACAAGGGAGACGCTGCCGCTTTGTTCCCCGCCAAGAATGTCGCCGGAGCCTCGTAATTCGAGATCGAGCGACGCGATTTGAAATCCCGATCCAAGTTCGGTGTGACGTTCCAACGCTTCAATACGCGCCCGCGCTTCGTCGGACATGGCATTCGCCGGCGGTACCACGAGGTAACAATACGCGCGCTCTTTCGACCGTCCTACGCGGCCTCGCAATTGATACAATTGCGACAAACCAAACATGTCCGCGCGATCGACGATCATGGTGTTCGCCCGGGGAATGTCGAGCCCGCTTTCGATGATCGCCGTTGAACATAGAATATCGAATTTGCCCGACACGAAATCGATCATCGCTTGCTCGAGCGCACTTTCACTCATTTGCCCGTGCGCCACCGCAATCCGCGCGCTCGGCACGATTTGTTGCAATCGCACTGCACGCTCGTAAAGTCCCTCGACGCGATTGTACACGAAAAACACTTGCCCACCGCGGCCAATTTCTCGCTCGATCGCTTCACGCATAACATTTTCATCGTGCCGCGTCACGATCGTCCGAATGGCGCGCCTGTCGATGGGCGGCGTATTGATGATCGACATGTCTCGCAATCCCGAAATCGCCATTTGTAATGTGCGTGGAATAGGCGTAGCCGACAACGTGAGCACATCGACGTTCATCTTTAATGATTTGATCCGCTCTTTGTGCGTCACGCCAAACCGTTGCTCTTCATCGACGACGAGCAACCCCAGTTTCTTGAAGTGAATGTCCTTGGAAAGCAGCCGATGCGTACCAATGACCACGTCGACGTTTCCCGCGCGAAGTCCACGAATGCAGTCGTCTTGTTCGGTATTCGATTGAAACCGCGACATTGCCCGAACTTCCAGCGCATGCGGACTCATACGCGCCTTGAAGTTGAGGTAATGCTGCTGCGCAAGAACCGTCGTCGGACACAACACGGCCACTTGCCGACCCGACAATGCCACACGAAATGCCGCACGAAGCGCAACTTCGGTTTTACCAAATCCAACGTCG
>JANORL010001282.1:0-2296 GCA_031415295.1 Polyangiaceae bacterium
GCGGACAATGGAAACCGCAGACCAAACCTGCCAACAGCGGGGCGCACGGCCGATCACTCCGCAAAATATTTCGACGCATTCACCCGCTTGACTCGAGTTCTCGAAGCGAGTAACACCCGACGGCATGAAGAAGTTCATCACAGGCATCGGTCAGTCGGACTTTCGTTCCTTGCGGGAATCCGGCGCGAACTTCGTCGACAAGTCTTTTTTCATCTCGCAAATTCTGGCGAACTCGTCCCTGGTGCTCCTTCTTCCACGCCCGCGACGGTTTGGCAAAACGACCAACATGTCGATGCTCGGGCACTTTCTTCGCAAAAGCCCTGAAGACTTGACGCATCTCTTCAACGATCTCGAAGTGGCGCGTGACAATCACGCCATGGCCCATTACCAAAAATATCCGGTCGTGACGGTGTCGTTCAAGGACGCCAAGGGCAAAACGTTCGACGACGCGATGTCGAGTATTCGAGATCGGATTGTCGAGACGTTCCAGGAGCATAGGTATTTGCTCGACGAAACCAAGCTCGACGTGGACACGATCCAAGTGCTGCGCCAAGTTATTTCCCGCCAAACCACCGACCAGGACCTACGGCAATCGTTCAAATGGTTGTCCAAGGCGCTGCACGAATACCACAAACAACGCATCGTACTGCTTATCGACGAATACGACACGCCGTTACACACGGCATATATCGAAGGTTACTACGACGAAATGGTAGCGTTTTACAAGACGTTTTTGTCGGCGTGCCTCAAGGACAATTCGTCCTTGTTCAAGGGCGTTTTGACCGGTATCATGCGTATTTCCAAAGAAAACATGTTTTCGGATTTGAACCACATCCGAGTGCGATCGATTCTCGACAAACCGTTTGCCACGTGTTTCGGATTTACCGAAGACGAAGTGGCGAACATCATCGAGCCTGACGAATTGGAAGCGGTGCGCGCCTGGTACAATGGATACATTTTTGGAGGGCACGTCATTTACAATCCCTGGTCGATTCTCAATTACATCGACGACCGCATCCTGCAACCGTATTGGGTCAACACGGCGTCCACGGACCTCATTGAACGATTGGCATTGAAGCAAGGACTGGGTTTGTCTGAGCAATCGGCAAAGCTTTTGAATGGTGGCACGATAGACACTGTGGTCGATGCGAAGATCGTGCTTCGGAACATTGAAAACGAGCCCGAGGCCTTTTGGAATTTTTTGCTCTTCGCAGGATACTTGAAGCCGGTGCAGATCGATGTAATCGACGGGGATTACCACGCCAAACTGGCGATTCCGAACCAAGAAGTGAAACTCGTTTATCGGAATCTCTTCAAAAAATGGCTTTCCGCTGCGGATCCGCGTTATGGCTACACCGACGCGCTGGTCGAAGCGCTTCTTTCGGGTGATGCCGCGAACGCGCAAGAAATGCTCGAGCATATTCTCTTGACCGCCATGTCGTTTTACGATCCGGGCACGTTCGAGCCTGAGAAACTCTATCACGGATTCATCTTGGGGCTGCTCGTGCATTTGGAGGGGCGGTACGAAGTGCGTTCGAATCGCGAATCAGGGCTAGGTCGAGTCGACGTGCTGATGCGGCCGAAAACGCCGATCGGGGGACCTGGCGTGGTGATGGAGTTCAAGGTGCACGATCGGAAGAAAACCACGGACGAGGTTTTGAAGGACGCGGCGCTGCAAGTGCGCAAAAAGCATTATGCGACGGAACTACGTGCCTCGGGTGTGGAGCTCGTCTACGAATACGTAATGGTGTTCGATGGGAAGCTGGCGTGGGTCAAGCGCGTGGACGAATTGCTCGGCTGACACTGCTTTTGCGGCAAAGATTGCTTTTATGGGATACGCCGTGACGCGCCTCGCGATTCGAGGAGCAATGCACCGCAGGCGTCGCGGTGGTTTGTTCCGCAACGCCTGCGTGAGCAGGGCGATCCCCAAGCGTCCGTATCTCTAGCGCTTCACTCGGCCGACAAAGGCGAATGCACCGAAAATTCGGGCATGGCCATGGAGTGAACCGAATGGCCCGATTGGACTGCCTGGAAGGACTCCGGTTCATTGCCTGGCGCAACGAATGCATTTTGTGACCACCAGTTCATGCTGAGATGAATGTGGTGATGGTGGTACGGCCAACCGGAGCCGGATGCCATTTTGCTGGAAAACCCGGCCAGCTCGTCTGACGTGATCCTTTGCGGATTTCCTTTGGGAAGGGCGGCGAGGGCACGAGCGGCATCGGCGATGAGCGGAGCCAACACGGTATCGGTACCAACGACACGCGTTCGGGGCGAAGCGAAAAGCTTGGCCATA
>JANORL010001283.1:0-18027 GCA_031415295.1 Polyangiaceae bacterium
CAACGCCTGATAAACACCCTCTTAGACCGTTTGTATCAGCGTAATCGTTTGCCCCGTACGTACGTTTCTCGCACGATCGTCGTATCGCTGCTGAAAACAATACGTGACAGCACATCGGCCAAACCTTCGACGTACAACGGCAGTTCTATCACGCAAAGATCGGCATCTTTACCAGGTTCCAAACTGCCGATCGTCGCGTCCATCCCTAATGCTTCGGCACCACCCAGCGTTCCGAGACGAAAGAGTTCGGCTGGTAAAAGTCGATGGCCTAAGCACAAAGCATTGTCGTACGCCGACGACATGATTCGCCGAACATCAAAGGTTCGTCCTGCTGCAACGTCCGTCCCAAGCGCCACACCAATTCCCCGTGTTTGCGGCTCCGTTAATGGATGACGACCACTGCCCAAGAAAAAATTGGAATCGGGACAATGTACGATTCGCGCGTCGTGTGCACGAACGCGATTCCATTCGGACGCCGACAAATGAATGGCATGCGCCAAAAGCGTTCGTGAACCGAGCAATCCCGTTTTCTCGTATACATCGAGATAATCAGTAGCCCACGGATGCACTTTCAGCGCCGTTGACACTTCATCCGTATTTTCAGAAATATGGGTCTGTACGAAGAGTTTTTTGTCTGCAGCAAGTTGCCCAGACCGTTCGAGAAGCGCTCGCGAACACGTGAGCGCAAATCGCGGCGTAATCGCAAATGCAAGGCGCCCGTCATCGTACCCATGAAACACTGCGGCAAGTTCTTCGGCAGCTGCGAGAGCTCGATCCGCAGAAACGCACAAGGTCTCTGGGCAATGTTGATCCATCAGCGTAAGACCCGCAATGGCTCGAATTCCACTCGCTGCCAGCGTCTCGAATAGGATCCGTGTCGCTTCGGGACTCGAACTGGAAAAAAGCACGGCCGTCGTTGTTCCCACGGAAACGAGTCGTTGCACGAGTTCGCCCGCAACGACTCGCGCATGATCGGCGTGGACAAACCGGGCTTCTTCTGGAAAGACCGTTCTTTCGAGCCAGGATAAAAGAGCGCCGGATGCGCTACCGATGACGCGAATTTGTGGAAAATGCAAATGCGCGTCGATAAACCCAGGTGAAATCAGCCCTGGGCGAACGTCATGCACGTTTACGCCGCGTACCAACTCGGGTGAATACGATTCGACCGCGGCAATTCGACCGCGTTCGTCGACAAAAACCAATCCATCGGCAATGTATTGAACGTCCGCAATACCTGCACGAGCCGTCAATACCTTACCGCGAAGTGCTGCGTTCACGGACTCCCCCTTTAACGCGACGCAAGATTATCGCGACGCATCCACCCCAGCATTGCGCCTTCGCCTCGTAACACGAGCACCCAATCGGTCGATTCTTTCATGACGAAAATGGATTCACCCGCGCGAACGGCTCCGATTTCCGCGGATCGCTCTGAAGGCTGGCCAAACAATTTCGCGTTTTTTCGAGCGGTTCCGGTGATGAGTTCGACCTTCCCGCCATCGCGACGCTCGTCATCGGAATCGTCGTCATCGGTGATTCGTGGTCGACTGGACAATGGTTTCCGCGCCCGTGCAGGAGGCGCGAGGTCGTCGTCGTCGTCCGGGCGATAAAAGTCCACCGGCGACTCGGAATGCCCGTCGTCGCTCGATACGCGCGAATGGCGAGGTTCTTCAATGAGCTTTCGGGCGATCGGACGCATGAATACCGACATAGCTGCCCAGGCAAAAATCGCGACACTCGCCAAAAGCAACAGCCGTGTAGCGATCTCCATCCACCTTAATCGTGATTGAACGGGTGAAATCTGTGGTGCGGGACTCGCCGTCACCTGCGGCCCTTCGGAAGCTGAAGGCGCCGGCGGAGAAGCGTGCGTCACGGCCAACCCCGTCGCGCGGGCACGACCATCATAACGCTTCCCCAGGCAATGGCGCCGCAGCCTTGTCCGCGGAAAAACGTTTTTCAATGATCGTCGCGTCGGTATTCGAGCAACAACGGAACCCTTGCTGATAAAATGTGTGGTTCTCGTCGTGCGATCGTGTCGCTGGACGACATCGCGTACGTACCGGACCCCAATACCCGCCCTTTAGAATCGACGGCCTTTCCCAAGTACGTACTCCGCGTGTCCATTCATCAATATTGCCGGTCATGTCGTACACGCCAAACGAGCTCTTGCAACGAGGGCGCGAACCACTCGCTACGCCTTGCCACAATCTATCGAGTTCATTCATGGCCTTCAGCGAATCGCGCGGGGACATGGCCGTTTCATTGTACGGACGCCATTTGTTATCGATGACGCAAGCTTCGGTATCGCGCACATATCCGTACGGGTATGGCTGCGCTTCTTCGCCTTCGCAAGCAAACGTCCATTCATGTTCGTCGCAAAGCCGCTTGCCTTGGTCGGTACACATATCGCTGGCTTCGTTAAAATTCACCAAGATGACCGGAAATGAATTGCGCTCATTCGGGTACTCGAAACGATCGATACAATAATGCATCGGTTTCGTAGGCAATTCTTTGGAAACCTCGAGCCATTTGTCGCGATCGAAAACGGCACACCGCTCAGGATAATCTTTGTTGATCCATTTCGTGCACGTCGTCTTTTGCATTTCCTCGACAGACTTGCCGTCGTACGCCGCTGTCGCCGAAGGATCGATCTTCATGCTGCCTTTGACTTCAATCATTCCCGAAGGACAAATTCCCCGATTGCCCTCGACCGAATCGGTCGTCGCCACCGCTTCCGCAGTCGTCGAAGAAATGATTTGCCAATGCTTACCTTTTACGAGACGCCATTCATGCGCCAGCGGTCGTGGCAATACAGCTCGAAGGGCTCCCATTGCCAAATGAACCGGAAACACGTGGGTTTGCGTGTATTGAATCACACCGACAGCGCCCATGGTCGCGCCTAGCACAATACCTGCGATAACGCCCCCGGCTCCGACAATTTGGAGGTGACGCGAAGACCAACGATGATGCGTTTGATTGGGATCTGGGGAATTTGGCATGGCGGTTGGACGACCTTTCTATGGCGTCGGTGCAACGTCGGACAAGAGCTTTTCGAGACGCGTGAGGTCATCCACGCGCTCGGCAGACAAATCCTTCGCTTCTTGCGGATCGATTGCAAGGTCGAACAAGAAGTTGCGATTTTGCTTCTTGCGCTCCTGTACGATGAGCTTCATCGGCCAGTCGATCAGCGCGACACGTTTTGGTCCGTAAGCAAGAATCGGCGGATGCCGAGGCGCGGCTGGGTCGAGACGTGCGTGCGGCAAGAGTGAAATTCCCACGACTCCATCGGCGGAAGCCCCCGCAATTGCGAGTACGGTGGGTGCAATATCGAGCGTCGTCACAGCACCCGCATCATAACGACCTGGTTTTCCCTCAGGCAAGACCACCACGAGCGGAACGCGCAGCATTTCTTCGTAAAGTTCCGTGCCGTGTCCCTTCGTTGCGTGTTCGCCGAATCCTTCGCCGTGTGAGCCGTGAATGACCCACGCCAAAGGACGCGAGCGATTCCATTTTGTCAAAAACGCAGCGATCTGGCCGATCTGTTTGTCCACAAACGCTATTTCGCCGTCGTACAATCCTGAAGGACCCCGGCCAAAACGCTTTCCTTCGTGCTCTTGATACCGTTCATGGGCATCGAAAAGATGAACCCACAGGAAAATCGGCGCGTCCTTGCGACCAAATTCGTCGAGAATCGACAACGCCGAACGTGTCGCCAAAGCCCCCGTGACACTGCGCTCGGGATGTTCTTCCAAGTACACCGTCGCAAAACGATCGAATCCTTGGTCAAACCCCTTCTCGGCACTCACCCACGTGAATGAAGCAACGGCACCTGTTGCATAACCGACGCGTTTTAATCGTTCGGCGAGCGTATCGACATCCGCTGGAATCGTCGGCCATTCGCGACGCTCTTTGACGGTTTGCGACAACGGTTTGCCCGAAACGAGTGGCATCAACGCCCGTTGCGTATCGCTTCCTGGAGCATACGCGTGATCAAAAACGACTCCTCGTGCGGCGAGTTGCTCGAGGTGCGGCGTCGTTTTTTGGTCATAACCGTACACACTCGTACGATCAGCACGCACCGTGTCGAGCGTAATGAGTAGAATGTCCGGCGCTGAAGCATTCGTATTGCTCTTTGGCATGGCAACACTGGTCGTTTTGCCTGCCGATCCTGAAGGTGCCGGTCCCGAAGTTGGTCCGGGCACAGGATTTGGCACGACCCCATCGGTACCATCGCAATCTTGATCAATCGCATCACCGGGCATCTCCACCGCACCGGGATGACGAAGCGGATCACCTTCGTCGCAATCGTCTCCACCGAAATGCGCGCCAACACCATCGCCATCACGATCGGTCCATTTTTCGAGCGCCGAAAGCAACGTGGCCGCCAGTCCCCCACCGGTTTGGACAGACCGACCCACCGCCGCAGACGACTCCAGTCGCGCCGAAGCCGTGATCATGAGCACCGCGGCAAACGGAACACCAAGCACTGAAGCAAATTTGCTGTGTTGCGATCGAAGCTCGATGGACGCAGCAAGTGCCGTCGCGACGAGCGCAATGGCCAGATCGACGAGGGCCGAACCGACGGAACCTGCGCCTTGACCAACCGAAGTTCGCGCCAGCGAAAAGGCCAAAAAAACGAGCGGCAAAACAGAAACGATCGCGCCACCCGCCGCCACGAATACCGGACGAACCCCACGCTCGACGAGATTCTGACCCAGATCCACCATGCGACGTGCGAGCAGTGCACATCCAATCACGACCGCCAAACCCAAGACTCCAAACGTCGCCCCACCAAGCCCTCGATGATGGGTTAGCGCCTTGAGAAGCCCGGCAATGACACTCAACGCGGGCAACGCAAGTCCCACGAGTAGCGCGATGCTGAGCGTCGCTGCCGCATTCACACGCGTCCCCATGACCCCACGCAATCCACGCCCAGCGGCGCGCAAAAGCACGACGAGGAGCGTGACAAACGGGAGGAGCGCCGCGGTGCCCACGAGCAATCCGTCGAGCAGCCCGCCACCCGAAACATGCGTGCGTAGAGCAGTCGGAACAGCCGCCAGTGCAGCAACAGAAAGCGCCAGCGTGCACGCCTCGCCAAGACGCATCGTCCAGCCAGAGTTTGTCATGCTAAACGGATGAAGGGTTTGACGAGGGGTCTAGGGTGGCTCGCAGAGTTCATGGCAGGCACGGCGTAGCACCAAGACTACACGCAGAAAAGAAACAACCGTCGCGTCGGTACGAGACATGCGGCGAGCGTTGGATCGGAGGCTAAGGACACTCGAGGTTACAGAGCGACGCGACCAGATCGACGCAAGATTGATCCCACGTGGTGCAACAACACGCTGGATCCTGAGCGCAGATCGTACTGACACACGATGCTGCGCCGGCACCGACATTCTTCGGCGAACAATCTTTGGTGCTCAAAGCAGCTCCAACCGTGCACAAGCTGTGTGAACACCCGACATCACAACACGTACCCTTGTCACAGGTGCCGGAACAACACTTGGCGTCCGTGGTGCAAGTCATGCCTGCAGGACGACAATCCGCGCAGGCGCCGGCATCACAAACCCCCGTGCAACATTTGTAGACTGCGGCTTGCGTGCACGCGGTGCCAATCTGCGCGCATTGGCATGATCCATTGCAGTACAAACCGCAACAATCCGCGTCCGCAGCACACGAATCACCATATTTCGTGCACGATAAGGTGGTGCATAGATTGTCCGCCGGGTTGCACAAGAGCCCCGCGCAACAATCCGCATCTTGGGAACACGGAAACCCGTCGGCATAACACCCGCCCGCTCCGCAAATTCCGCGCCCCTTGTCGCACGAGTCCTGGCAACAATCGGCATCCGAAAGACACAATTCATTCGCCGCGGAACAGGCTGATTTTCGACAAATACCATTGCTGCATTTACCCGAGCAGCAATCGGAATCAATCGTGCACGCCGAATTTAGAGCATTACATGGGCTGGCACAAACGCTGCCAACACAAATGCTGCTGCAACAATCGGCATTGTTGGAACACGCCGCGCCAAGCTGCGAACAGACGGGAGCCACGCTTCCTTTGCATTTGCCTGCTGCACACGTACCCGCACAACAATCGGCATCACGCCTGCAAGCAGCTTCATTGACCAGACAACAGGACTGCCCAACACACGCGGCAACGCCTGCTGAAAACCCACAACATTGCGCGTTTGCAGCACAATGTTCACGAATTGCTCCACAAAACATAGGTTGGTCAAGACAACTGCTCGCGTGTTGGCAATCGTCGAGACAATCCGCGAATTGATCGAGAAAATCAGTACGCTCATTCGAATCCGCAGTCTCGATTTGCCCAGCAACGTGCCTTCGACATCCGACAAATGCTTCCGGGCCGTAACATCGATCATAAAGAGAACAAATTTGCTCGGATGCAGACTCGTACGTATCTAGCTGAAGAACGCCCAGACAACTCGCCGCAGCCAGTGACAAGGCACCAGCCAGCAGACAGCCAAACAGACTCGGTTTCCCATGCGCTGGTGCGGAGAAGAGCCTAGTCATGCGGACCCTCGCGTTCCACTAAGGTTTGTCCGCCATACACGCTGTCGACGATGACGCACAAGCATCGACAAGACACTTGCTGCACGCGTCGGAACCGTTGTTTTCGAGACTCGCAGTCCCCTGACAGAAACCCGAACATTGCATAGAACATTCGGAACACGCGCATTGCCGCACATCACGATAAAGAGCGCGACCGGTGACACAGTCGTTACCATTTGTCGTACTCGTCGCGATCTCCGAACATGTACGACACGTCTCACACGTGCCCGTCGTGCACGAGAATTTGCCATCGTTCCAAGTGCAACACTCGCACCCGATACGTTTTTCCCGACAAGCTGGTACGTCGCCGTAACATTCGTCGGCGTGGTCACAGACAACACCACATTGTTTGGCTTGAAACTCGTCGAGCCACGCTTTGCGCTCGGTTTCGTCAGCGAAAGCCAATCGTTTGTTCGCCGAACCAGCACAATCCTTTATGGATTCGAATCCGGGACATTGGCACAAGAGCGTAACGGCGTCGTCGTATCCATCAAGCTCGAACATGGTCGCGCATCCGGCAAAAAATAGTCCGGCCATGAACGAATTCGCCAAGCGACGCGCGATAACTCGCTTCACAACGCGCCCCCCACGACGATTCCACCACCTACGGGCGCCGCCCAGGGACTCCACCAAATGGCCGACGGAGAAAGGATTCGTGAATGCCGAGACGTTTGACCTGGAACGAGCGCCGACCCAGGCCTCGACCTAGGCATCGATTTCGCGGCAGGCGCTGACGGTGCTGCAAGAAATAAGGTGGTTCCGACAGAAAATGCGACGAGCCCGACGACGCCGACCCATTGCCCCGCTTCGGCATACGTCCGCGCCCTGCCAATCGCCTCCATCCCTTGCGGTGTGCAGAAGTTGCCAACGCACGCACTTCCATCTGTGGCTTCGTTGCGTTTGACAAGCGCTCCCAGCTCGAGTGCTCCTGCCGTAATAAGCGCCGCCAATCCAACACTTCCAATGACGAGCCCCGCTGAACTTTGTGAACTTAGCGGCGTCGGGGATGAAGGAGTATCCTTCGCCAAACCTCGTGGATGTTCGCGATTGAGGGCGACGACATCGATTGGAATCTCGGTTTTTTTCCCGTCTTCAAGGACGTGGACGTTCCGCTCCAAAAGCACCACGCCATCGTCACGACGAACGACGAGCTTGTGTTCGAGCAAGTCGGTGGGGATGTCCGTGCCGAACACGCCTGGGGAAACCTTGCCGCCATCCCAAAAAACGTCGATCCCGGGCATCATTCCGTAGGCGTGGATCACGACTTTGGGAAGCTTCGGCGTGAGCGCATCACGGCGCTCTTTCGCATAGTCGGCACGCGCATCCTTGTCGCGTTGTGCTTGCTCCATCGCCGCGCCCCACGTCGCCCACGACGTCGCAAAACGACTCGCTTTTTCGTAACAATCAGCAAGATTCAGCAAGGTGCCGAGTGTCGGATCGAGCTTGTAACTGGCGTCGAATTTGCTGCACGCTTCTGGGTACTTTTTTTCCGCAATGAACTGCTTTCCCGCTTGAAACAGGGCGTCCGCAGCCACGGGATCATTCGCGAGCGCTTCTTTCGCCCCGGTCACGACAACCATGACGGCAACGAGCAAACAGGTTTGTAACGACAAACGCTCGGGTTTCATGCAAAGAAATATCCGGTGAGGTGCAAGGACGGGCCTGCCTCACGACTCGAACGTTGGGCAGCACTTTTCAATGTATCTACATTGAGCAGGTCCGGGAACCAAACAAAGGGCAAACCCTGCACGAACAGGCGAGCCACGCGTGGGCTTTGGCGCCGTCAGTAGCGACCCTTGAGCGGATCTCCCGAATACTTCTTGCGCTTCGTCTTGATGGGTAGCGCTGCTGGGGGCGCCGACGAAGACGATGTTGCCGGCGCAGGCGTGGCATTGGTCGATGTGGACTGTGTCGCGTCGTTGGCCGTTGTTGCAGCAGTTAAAACGGGGTTTTCCGGGGCAGTGACGACAGGCGACGTTGGTTGCGCAGCTGGTTTGTCCTCGCTCGTGCGCGGGTTTTCGACCAGTCGATGCTCCGACACCGAACGCCACATGAAGAAAAGAACTGCGGCGATCATAGCCAACGATGTCAGTGCCGCGACAAACTTCGGATTACCACGAGCTGAAGTTTTCGGAGGAAGTAACGATGAAGTCGTACCGATTTGTCCTGTCAACGTGAGTGGTCCACCGGATTTTCTGAACGGCCGCTCGGAATCGACGGACGCGCGATCACTTGTCGGTCCACTGGCAGGAGGAGGCTCGGTCTCTCGGACACGCAAATCATCCATGGTGATTTCGGGCGCCGAGGTGCGCGGCAGGAGTTTTTCCAAAAGGAACCGTCCGGTTGGGCGGTCCGTCGTGGAGGGTATTTCGATAACTCCAACGGCTTTGGAAAGTGCAGTAACGGCTTCACCTGCCGTCGCATACCGCTCGGATGATTCACGGGCACAGCAGACGGCAAACCACGCGTCGAAATCATGTCCGAGCGGCGAACCATGTTCGCTCGGCACAGGCATGGGCTCGTAGGCAATCTGCGCAATCAGGTGCGTGATGGTTTCGGCTGTCCAAATGTCTGTCGCCGTAAGCAATCGATACGCAATGATGCCGATTGCCCATACGTCCGTTTGTGGACAAATTTTCGAGCTGTCCGCCTTGGCTTGCTCGGGTGACATGTAGAGCGGCGTGCCGAAAATTTGTCCCGTCGTGGTGGCCGCGGATCGCACGAGTTCTCGCGATGCGTCGCCCGTGATCTTGGCGATGCCAAAATCGAGGATCTTGACGCACGGCGTGCCGTCTTCGCGCGTCGTGAGAAACAGGTTTTCCGGCTTGAGATCGCGATGAATGATGCCGAGCGTGTGGGCCTTGTCGAGCGCTCGCGCGACTTGCCGCAGGTACAAAACCACTTCTTCCGGAGGAAGCGCCCCGAGCTGCGCAACACGCTTTTCAAGGCCTTCGCCGCGCAAATACTCCATCACCAGAAACGGCATGCCGTGGAGTTCTTCGGCGACGTCCGCATCGGTCACACGCACAACGTGATCACTGTTGATCCGCGCTGGCGTTCGGGCTTCACGCCGAAACCGCTCGATCGCGACTTTGTCCGAAGCAACCGACGCATTCAGGATCTTCAGCGCGAGCTGTTCGTCCGTATGAACGTGTTCGACGAGAAAAACCGCCCCCATGCCCCCACGACCGAGTTGACGGACAACTCGATACCGTTCGGAGATCATCGTTCCAGGCTTTATGTTCTCGGCCGCGGTATTCACCTGCGTCTCGTCCCTCGGAGCAGATTGAAATTACACGAGTTACTGTGGCGTATCCATGGTTGCTGCGCATCAGGCGAAAAAGGCAAAATTGGCGCGCGTGAAAATCAAGCTCCCCTATTTACAACCTGATGGAGCTTCGAGGGCGGCGCGCGCTGCTTCACGCACATTTCTCGGTGCCTTCGGATCGAGCAGCGGAGCCAACCGCTTGGCCAAATCCTTCGGTTTCACGTCTCCTAGTGCAGCAATTGCTGCTGCGCCGATCATCCGTTCACCATCGGACATGCCTTGCACCGACAGCTTCGCCAACGACGTCCACGCGTCAATTTTCGACGCGTCGCACAATACGCCGAGAGCCAAGATCGCGCGCGCCCGCACCTCAGCCGACTCGTCTTCGCGGTCAGCGATTTCGCGCAACTCGATCATGTGATTTTTCGCGCGATGAACAGCAAGGCCATCGATGGCGCGAGCTCGAACATCGGCAGCAACGTCCTTCAAAGCAGCCGCAAGTGCATCGTCTGACGATGACGTCGCTGGCAGTTGTCCCAACGAACGCGCTGCGTGTACCCGGACAAACGTGAATGGATCCTTCTGCAAACGCCGTTCGAGCGCGGCGACGAGAAGCACCGAAGGGGGAGCCGATGCTGCATCTTTGTCCGGCGCACCAAGCGCTTCGACAGCGGCTTCACGTACACGCACTTCGGGATCATCAACAGCTTCGACGAGTGCTGATTGCAACGGAGGAACGCGTGCCGACACTTGAGCCGCTCGTTGTCGAACGTGGGGATCAGTATCGGTTCGGAGTGCGGCAAGAAGTAACGCTCGCGCGCGATCATCGCCGGTTCGTGCGAGTTCGGCAGCGGGACCCAAGAGCAAGTATTTCGTTCGAAAAGGTGCTTCAGGAGCCCAGAGCGACACGAACGCTTCACGCGCACCGTTGACGGTTCCGATGCGCGCTCCGAGCGATCGCAACATGTCGATCTGGACGACAGCGGTTCGTGTGGAAAAACGTTCGCGTTCGAGTTCCGTAACGATCGCGGGCCATGCACGTTCATTTTTCGCGGCGTGGGCCAGGGCGGTACGCATTTCGCGACGAAGGTTTTCGTCAGTGGTACCGAGTTCGTCGAGCAAAACCGGGACGGATTCCGCGGGGGCGAGGAGCGCAAGCTCGGCAGCCGCGGCCATTTTCACCGCGGGTGGCGCGGTCTTGATGAGGTCCGCCAACGCTGGCGCAGAGGCCCGACCACAACGACGAACACGATCCGTCGCATGTTCGAGTGCCGGATCGATGTCGCGTTTGGATCGTTTCGGTCCCATGGCGGCGAGTTTTTCGCCCATCAAACGCACGTAAAATGGCGCGTGCAGGGTGCAAGAAGACGCGTCGATGACGCTGTCGGCACGCCGCTGGCCTGCTTCATCGAGTTTGTCGTAGCCCTTCATCGCTGCATCGGCGCCAGCGTTTCCTGCACGCTCGAGAAGCGCGGCGGCGGCTTTCGCGCGATCGGTGGAAAGCATCTGGACGAGGGCTTCCGGCGTTCGATCATCAAGCGACGTTTTGGCGATGATTTCGGCGATCGTGACGCGCGCAACATCGGCGGACGCTGAACCAAACGCCGTGTCGAGAACGAGCGACACGCACGACGTCGACAATTCGTTCGGCAATGAAACAACGAAGCGCGCGCCAGCTTTGCGCCAACCATCTTCCGGTAGTGTGACCTCAACAAGTTTGTCTTGTGTTGCGAGGTAAAACTTCTTCGGTGCCGTACCATCGGGCACCTCCGTGGTGGGCGGACGAACGACGATTTCAAACGAAGAGATCGCGATGTCGCTGGAGGAGGCAATCGATGCAAATTCGCCCCGTCCGACGCCGGATTTGTTCTCGGACCACGAGGTTTCCAGATCGCCATCGGTGAGGGTGCCGATCGCTTTGCCAACGGCGCTCGATGCGGTTTGTGCGCGCAAAAGCGACACGACGGGAAGCGGACGTTGTTCCGTAACGAGGGTGGCGGTGATTTTCACGGCTGCTGCGCGGTCGGTCTCGGACAAACTCTGGACGCTCGCGCCTCGTTTGAGCGTCAACGTTGCTGGGTCGATCTCACGTGCGGCAACGAGGGCTGGCCTTCCACAGATCGTGACGTCGTTTCGTTGCTCGCCGACGATGATTCGTGTACCGCCGTCGAGTTTTTCTTCGATGACGACGTTGACGCGTTCTTCACCGTATTCACCTTTGGATTGTCCGGTAAAACCGCTCCAGAGAACGATCGGCGTTTCGCCCTTGCTGACAAGGGGAGCGGCGAGGAACACGACAAACCGTTCTCCGTTGGCTCCATCGGCGACGAGCCGCACGACATGTTTTCCGCCCGCAAGCTGGATATCGTCGAGACGCGCGCCTTGTTTGATGAGCGGCGTGGCATCGGCGGGAACGTCGATCGAAGTGCCTCCGGTCGCGGCACAACCGGTAGGGCTTGGACAAACCTTAGCAACGATGGATCCTTCGTTCGCGGCAACAGCGAGTGCTTGTTGACCACCAGCGGCGGGTGCGACGACGTTGGAAGATGCGGCCCATGTTGTCGCGGATGCCGCGAGTGTGAACAGGGCGGACAGAGAAGCGAGCGCGTGGCGGAGGCGCATGCGGCGCATGGTTGCCGCGATGGGTCGCGAGCGCAATGGGGAGAAGCGAAGGCGGTTGCGACAAGCAATGTCGTCACCGCGGCGACCCAAGGGTCATGATGCGAATTTCTAAATGACACCCCGTCGTAACCACCGCGACGATGCCCATTCACCGGCGGCAAACGAAGAGCCGTCCGCATGGCGTGGTTTGTCCATGAATGAACTCCGCAACCGATTCATGCCCGTGTCCAAAAGTGCTGTCCACCGCCGCAGATCCAACTCCGCCCCACCCGCCGTGATTGTATCGATCTCCAAAATGCACAACTCGCGATCCGCCATGATTACACCGTCTGTCGAGATCTCGTCCAACGTGGCCATGGGCAAGTATGGTCGGCCAAACCGATAACGTAATGTCGCCGTAAAGCGCGCCCGGTTTTCTGCCCAATACGTTTTCCACGCCATTGGATCCGGCCAAGGATCCCCCGACGCGTCCACGATGTTTGCCCCCGTGATTCGCACGAGCGCCCTCGCGATGCCCGCGCAGAAAAGTTTCTTCCCCGGGGTCGATGCAGCATTCTGTAGCGCCGCCAAAAGCGGCTCCACATGCCCCGGACTGCCGTGCCATCCAAGCGCTTCAGCCTCGCGCGGTCGATACGAAAGGGCGGCTTGGAGGACGGGGCCGTCGGAGGCATTTCCGGTAATCCCGAGCATTTCCAAAAGATCCAGACGCGCATCGGAATGCAGTTCGCCTTGATCCGTTCGATTGCTCCGTAACGCTTGCCGTGCCGATTCGAGCCCGTAAGGTTCGCCCCGACGCACCAATGCGCGCATGGCCGCAGCAACGACGCGTGTATCTGTTTCTTCGCCAATGACCTGCGCCAACATCGATATCGCCGCGTTCCGCTCCGCTGCCACTGCGAGACAACGTACCGCGCGCACGCGAACTCCCGCATCAGGATGCTCGAGGAGCGGTGCGATCACCGCAACCGTCGATTCACGCCGGGCAGTCAATACATCGAGCGCCACACGCAAAATGGGCGCCGACGCATCTTCGCAAAGCCGTCGCATTGCCGGCCCAATCGAAGGACTCGAACCAAGAATGAACGCATCGCGATGCGCTGGATATGTAGCTGGATGCGCTTGCTCCAATGCAACGACAGCGGCACGTACCCGATCCTCGCCCTCCACACACGAAAGCACGAACGTTCGCGCGAAGGCTCGCGCGGGATCCGGCACTTCGGTTGCATTCGAATGCGCCAATAATTCACCAAGCACGTCGAATCGAAATTCGGTGCCGTCGATCGATTCAATCGGTTGCACTAATGAAACAAGCGCATCGAATGCCGCCAAAAGTCGCTCCTCGAACGAGACCACTCCGCGCGACCACGCGCGAGCAGGTCCGGGCGAGCAAAGCCCTCCCAACGTGCCGACTTCTTCCATTAACTCACGTGCAAGTCGGCGTAATGTCGCTTCTTCACCAGCCGCGCCTGCACGATCGGGATCGTCGATCTGTATGGGCAATGGCACCGCTACGATTGGTTTTTCCGGGATGACCTCGATTTCATCAGAATCGCCATCCAAGGGGATTTCATCGACTTCGATGAGGTCTTCCTCGGGAACGAGCAATCTTACCGGAGCGACAATCGGTCCCCGATCGATACGCAAAAGGGCGACCGAACCCGAACTTGCACGAAATGGCGGCGCCAAATCTGGTTGCGTAGTTTTCGCCTGCCAATTCAGTAATCGACGTGTTCCTTGCGCATCGACGACTCGCCGAACGCTTGCCGCGAGTGAATCGGCAACGATGGTGATATCTGCCGCCAAGGCATCGAGTGCAGCTTGCTTCTGCGTGATGAGCGCGGAATGCACCGTAAGAATCGCGCATTTGGCCACTTCCACCTTGTCGAGGTGATCGTCGTCGTCCAGGTGACTCTTTGCGAGCGTCGCGAGCGCATCGAGCGCGCGCGATAATGTTTCCGTTACGTGTGCCCGATCCATTCGAACGGACGAGCGTTGTACATCGAAAAGCGCCCTTTCGAGCACGTCACGGGCAATTGCTGCTTCCGCATGAGCGGGCGAAGATGGTTTGTCCCCATTCGTCATGGGCGCCTGGATTCCATTCACGACGCCTCCTCGAGCAAAAATGCTCCGCGCTCGGGCCCTTCTGATTGCAGCACCACGGCTGCCGTAGTTGCCGGAGCCGCACCGGTCGTGAAATACGTGCACGCAATCGCGAGAAACAGCGCGCCCGTTGCTGCCCCGGTGTCTCCGAGCATTTGCGCAGGCGTCAATTGAATCGCATTTTCAGCAAGTGTTCCTCGCAATGCCACTTGCGCCCATTCCCTATTCCGGTTACGCTCGCCATTCAAATCCGTCAGCACCCACGGTAATGGTCCTGAAAAAGCCGCGAGGTCTTGTACGATTTGCGTCAACGCTTCGGCGAGGTTCGGCCGCCCCATCAATGTCGATTCTTCGCGTCCCGTACGGATTGCAGCAATACGCCCGAGCGGCCGATCCTCCGACGTCGCACCTTGCAATTTGGTCCCCGGCCGCAAGAGCACCGCGAATCCCGCCCCTTCGCTCGGCAACATTCCATTTTCGGTACCCATCGCATGCAATCGATGATCCCCATCGAGCCATTGGAGCACGCCTTCATGGTGATAACTGTCTACGCCACCCACGACGACCGCTGGCGGAGTTTGACCCAGCCCTGCCTTATGAAGCATGTTTGAGGCAACTTCGAGTGCCATGGCAAACCCTGCATGCCCTCCGCGCACGACGGTCGAACGTTGCAAATCAATGGGACAGCGACTTTTCGCTCGCAATGCGTCGATGAATGCCGGCCCATACCGAGAATCGTCATCGGGCCTGCCGGCTTCCGGCAATGCCAAGACCAAGGGAAGGCTCGACGAGAAAGCTCCGGGCCAAGCTTCACGTAATGCGGGTGCAGCGAGCCCGAGCAATCGATCGTGCCCCACCAGATCCAGGGCCAAACCTCCCACGCGGCACGACCCAATCGTTTGTCCTCGCTTGTCCTTGAATGCACAGGGTCGCGGGTCCAATCGACCCGCGCGTACGCCCATCGCGACTTGCACGCGAGACAAACCAATGGGAGCCCGTGCACCGGCACGCAAAACCAGCGCAATGCCTCGCCCGTCGCTCGTCACAAATCAATCTCCTCTTCCATGACCGGCAGCTCGTCGGGACCGGCAGAATACCGCCGCATTGCAGTCGCGAGTCGTTCTTCGAGCGTACGTGCAAATGCAGGATCCGCCAACGCTTGGCGTGTGAACCGCCGATCGAGGCGCATCCACGGAGCAAGCCGCATTTCACGCTTGCCGAGCGCGCATTGCGGATCGCCCGTGACTTCCATTTCGGCTTTCAGATCGACATAGTCGTCGATCGTTTGCTCTTTTTCCCAAGGTTCGGCCAGCGTATCTTGCGCGACCATGAACAATTCACCATAACGCACGGCCATTGCCGTGTCCTGTTTCACGGCCGCCTCCGCCATATTTCCCAAAATGGCCCGCTCTTCGAGAAGCCAAAGGTCTTCATCGAGCCGGTGGCGACGAAGCACTTCTTCGCGTTTTGGTTTTCCCTCGGCCAGTTCGGCGGAAATGGTGGCGTATTGTTCGAGGCTCAGTGTCGAATCTGGCGAAACGTCGAATGTCGAATATCGAACCAAGTCGATTTCTGCTGGGTCGCCGGGGGGACCTCCACCCGCGAGATCCTCCGCTGCCACAGTAAAACCGAAAACACCGCGGGGCAAATCACGACGCACTTCGTCGACTGTTTGTCTCTCTCGAAGTTCGTCGACCCAAACGATGATGTGGCGCAAGTCGAAAACGTCTGGCGGAATTAGTTGCACGTCACCACGAAAAACGAACACGGCAATCGATCGATCCGTGTCGATCCAAATCGTGTCGTTTCGAAGCGGTACGTCGATGCGGTTGTCGTGTGCGGATACGAGGACCGCATGGGGCGCGATGGAAGGCAGAATCGCTTCGATGTATTCGACCCCCGGAACGAGCCCGCGAAGAAACATTTTGCCATTTTGCGGCAGCTCTATGGCACGTTGCGCTGCCGGTGCCGCATTGTAAACGCTGTAATCGAAGTCGGCCGGGTGCTCGTCCAGGAGCGTCGGAACGCCGCGTGCTGCAATGGATTCCGTTGGGGAAAACCCGTCCGGTCCGCGCAGATAAGGCGCGGTGAGGGGCAACATCGTCGCCGCGCCCGACGTTGCCGCGGAAAACGTTCGCGAAACCGATCCGACGTGAAATTCAGAATTGATCTGCCCGGTCGGATGTATCGCGTGCGCATGACCCGTGACCAATACATCAATCGCAGTTTTGCGAGGAACGAAATCACCAGGATACGCCAGATCGTCGGAGCCAGCCCCAATCAGCGTCGACGAAATGGCAAGCGAAAGTGGTTCCTGTTTTTCACTACGTACGAACGAGCGCGAGCCGTCTTGGTTTTCGCGCAGTGTACAGGTGATTTTGACGATGACCGCCAGACGCGGTTCCGGGCCGCAGAATGGGACAATGCCCACCGGCAATGGCGCAGCCCCATCGGGCGGCGCTGGCTGACTCGCCACAGGTCTTCGGAGGAGCATATCAGGGGGCGGGAAGGAGGTCGACTCGTTTGGCATCCGGTTCCCATTTGAGCCAATCCGGTTCGGCTTTGGCCACTTCCCATTCGTACCAAGAATCGGGGAAAAGAATAATGGTGAAAGTGCTCTTGATGGAACCCTCGAGCACGAGCTGGAGCAGCACCTTCGGCTTATCGCCCAAGAAAAGACCCAGCGATACCTCCGCCGGGAACGCCGCTTTGAACGTGAGTTTGATCCCAATAAGAGTCAATTCGATTGCCATGCTGAGCTCGATCGTAATTTTGCCCTTGCCACCGGTATTGGAGGGTGCGTCGTATTCGTCTTGTCCTACCGTGTACAAGCACGAATAGGCGATCTTGAACCCGAAGACGAGATCTGCCGCAAATGTCGGGTACTTGCGATTGATGTAATTGATGACTTTCGCCATCGCGGGGCCAAGACCGGGGAGAAACGTCATGAGCGAAATCTTGATGTTCCCCTGGACGCTAATGAGCGGATCGAAACCAATCGTCAACGACCATTTGCGATTTACGCGAGCCGGTGTGTAGATGGTCGAGTAATAACCATGCTCTTTTTTGCACTCGACGTATTGCAGTTCGAATTCGACTTTCGGCGAGATCAAGAACTCGATTTTGACTTCAATCCCCGCCATGTTCGTGATTTTTTGGACGATCTCGGCAACCTTCTTGACCTTCTCGATTTTGGCCAGAAATCCCTTCGTGACGTCGTCCTTCTGTTCGGCAAAGAGGCTTGCTTTGATTCCTTGCGACGGAAATACCTTGATCGTCGCGGTCTTGCTGCCCGATCAAGCCAACGCCTGGACGGTAATGATCGGCGGGTTTTCCCGCACTTTCCACATCAGAAACCACTTGACGGGACTGACAAACGTGCTCGTCGATATCTTGACTTTTGCACCACCCGTACTCGAATGATCGACCGGGGTAATCGCTCCACCGTCACTGTTCGTTCC
>JANORL010001284.1:0-2291 GCA_031415295.1 Polyangiaceae bacterium
CATACCCCATAAGCGCTAACTTACCCTTGTTTGTCGACCGGTTGCGCGCTTCGCGCTCAACCCAAGTAAGGAAAAATTACCACAAAAGCAACACGCTTTCGGCATTTTCCCTCTATACAATTTACGATGGGGCGTGCAGCCCCAAACCCCGCCGGAATAGAGATTTGAGGGCGACATCACTCATGCATTGCTGCCAACGTACGCTTCGGGCACCCACACTTGGCGCCCGTCGCTCATCGTAACGAGGTATTGGCCTTGCCCAATATCCGCAACCATTCCAGGATATTTGTTGCCATCGGACCACGTGACCAATACTTGTGACCCCGCAGTGGGCTTGTTCAACGATTTTCCAAATGCATCGAGCGCTCCACCAAGCTTGTTAAAGCCGTTCTTTAACACACTGCCAACCGCATTCGCCGCTTCGGTCGCTTCTTGTTCGATGCTTTTCGCGGGTTGAACAGGGGCCGGTGCGACGATGGCAGGCGGCGTGACGACAGGCGCGGGAGTCGTTATGGGAAGAGCCGGAGGTGTCGGCACAGCATGTTCGATGGATTGAAACGTATCGGGCGATTCGGCATGTACCGGCAAAACTTCGCCAAGCTCGGGAAAGGGCCGCGAGGCTTCGCCGCGAACAAGTCGCGCGATTTCAATGTGGAGCAAACATACGTACGCAACAAATTGCTGAGGATCGCGGGAGAATGCAACGTTCCACGAAAAAGCAATTTGTGCATAACGATGCCGCGCAAGACCGAGACGACCCATCGTCGCCAAAAACCCGTGTTGTTGAACTTCAGCCACGAGGGCGATGTACGCTTCGAACGAAAGTGTCGGAGCAGGACCGTGCACGCGATCGAGGGCTGCGTAATACGCCGGAACGAAGGTCATCGACAACATCGCCGCCGTGGAAGGGTCTTCGAGACGAGTTGTCCAGCCTGTTCGTGCTGCGTTCCAAGTGTCAAGTGATACGCCCTTGTCATGGAGCAATTCGGCCGGGGGCTCGGCATTTCCTTCGTATAGCGCGACGACGGCGCAAAGTTCAGCGTATTGTTCGAGCGAAATGCCAGCGACGAGTGCAAAGGGGTCCATGCGACGCAGCAAAGCGCGTGCGTTGGAATTCGTCAAGAGGGAACCTGCACGCATTTTTTCTTGGCCACGACGTCGTAACCCGATACGCTCGGCCACCATGCGAAAAATTCTCCTGTTTGCCGTTCTCCCGCTCGTTTTGATGGCTTGTGACGAAGAGAAACCGACGTCGGACGCTTCCAAAGCCGCATCGAGCGGCAGTTCGTCGGTCGCGACCAAGGCTCCCGCAGGCTCTGCCGTTACGCCGGCGCCTTCGGCTGTTGCCGCGCCGAAGGGTCCCAAACCACTCTTTCACACGGCAGGCTTCCAGACACCCGAGAGCGTTCTGTACGACGACGTCAACGATCGTTATCTCGTTTCGAACATCAACGGAACGCCTTTCGCCGTCGACAACAATGGGTACATCTCGGCCCTTGGCATAGACGGGGCCATCGTAAATGAAAAATGGATTGAAGGCGGCAAAAACAAGGTAACACTGAACGCGCCCAAAGGTTCGGCGATCGACAGTGGCGTACTCTATGTGGCCGATATCGATACCGTGCGGATGTTCGACCTCAAGACCGGGGAGCCGAAAGGAAACATCAAAATCGCTGGCGCGTCTTTTTTGAACGACATCGCCGTAAATCCAATGGACAACAAGATTTACGTATCGGATTCGGGAATCAAAGCAGGCGCCACATCCCCTGGAACAAGCGGCTCCGACGCCGTGTACGTGATTGAAAAAGGCAAGGTTCGTCCACTCGCGAAAGATGCCAAAAAACTCGGTCAACCCAATGGTCTCGCTCTTGGTCCGACGGGCGTTTGGGTCGCAACGTTAGGCTCGGGCGAGCTTTATCGTCTCGATGACAAGGGGCAGCAGCAAAACTCGATCAAGCTTCCCATGGGGCAGCTCGATGGGCTCGTGGTGTACGGAGAAACGTTGTTTATCTCGAGCTGGGATGCGAATGCCGTTTACCAAGGAAAAACGACGGGGCCGTTTACTGTGGCGTTCTCGAATGTGAAGTCTCCGGCGGACATTGGATTCGATTCGAAGCGTTCGCGTCTTCTGGTTCCGCTTTTTATGGAGAATGCGGTCGAAGCGTATGATATGAAGCAGTAACGGACGCCCAAGGTCGCCAACGACCTTGTCAGACCACGGTTGCTCGGCTAAGAGGGTGTACCTATGGACGAGATCAACTTTGGCGACGCCGTCAAAAAAGCGTTTGAAG
>JANORL010001285.1:0-4075 GCA_031415295.1 Polyangiaceae bacterium
CCCGTCGAGCCCGACGTGTACTGGAGAAACGCAATCATATCTCCGGTCACTTTTGGACGTCGCCATTGCTGTGCGAGGTCCGGGAGTACATCGTCGGTGGCCAACCATTGTAATGCGGAGATTTCTGGGGCCTGCGAAGCAACGGCATCCGCCAGTTCGACAATCTCCCGCGTCGTCAATACGAAACGCGCATTCGAATCGAGCGCAATTCCTCGCAAACGCGGCAACGTGCGGTGCAAACGTGTGGGATCCGGCGGATATGCTGGCACTGCAACGGCGGCCGCGTACATGCAACCAAAGAATGCAGCAATGAATTCGAGTCCCGGTGGATAAAGAAGAAGGACTCGCTCCCCTCGGGCCGCGTGTTCTTGCAACTTGACGGCAATCGCGCGCGCGCGGCGGTCCAATTCGGCGTAACTCCACAGATCTGCCGGTCCATTGACTTCACCCGTAGATAAATATCGATAAAGGAGATCCTCCCCGTGCCTCTCGGACCGCATAACTAGCAGATCAACAAGGTGCTCACACTTGTGCTCAACATTCCAAGGGGCGTGCGGGTTATGCATGATCACGACGACGAGTATCGTGGTGAATCGAGAAAAGCAAGTAAAATCGTCCGTTCAAGCCGGAAATTTGAGCGCGGCGATGGCGCGGCGATGCGAATCCTAGACGATGGAAAACCGACGGCCAGGGGTGTATCCACTGTGCGCCATCGTCATTGGATATGCTCGATGCCGTCTGGCAACGATACCCAGGCGTGTTTTCTTTCTTCGTACACCGATACGGTCGGCGGCGGGAACCGAGGGTCCGCGAAAGCACCAACGAGCACTGCCTCGGTCGGCTACAGCAAACGCAAAAATCTCAACCCTTCGCCATTGTCGCTTACCGCAAGCTCGATCTTGTCGGCCCGGTCCACATAAGCCATTGCCGCGCCGGCTCTATTTCGACGCCGGCCCCATCAACCATTGGCCGATGGCCATTGGCGCCGGCACGACGACCGACGGACCACCGAAATGGAACCCGCCCTGATTCATCCGGATATCTGCCTGCGGCGAGGAAAACTTCGTTCCAGTCGTGTACGCCGAAAGCACGTCGAGCTGCCCATCGTGGTCCCAATCATGAAGAAAGAAACGTCCCCAGCCGGCGCCGTCGTGACCCTTTTCTTCACCAACAACGTCGAACACCGGAATCGGACTCGCCAAATTACCTGCGCCGTCCCCTTTTGCGACCCAGGTTTGACCAGGATCTCCATCGTCATCGAGCCCCGCGATCAGATCCATGAACCCGTCGCCGTCGAGATCGCCGATATCATCGCCTGTCCCCGGAAACGGCATGGACAGGATCTCATGCGGTGAACCAAATCGCCCTGTACAATCCCCTTTTGCCAAATACACCTTAGATTTGGCATTTCCTCCGTGATCGTAGCGGATATAGATCAAATCGGCACAACCGTCGCTATCCATATCCCGTACATGAGGCGTTGCCGCAAGCCAATAAACGAACGTATCTTTTAGGTTCAGCTCGCTCTTTTGATGAGTAAAAGCTCCGCCGGGCCCTCCAAGCGATGCGTATACCTCGAGTGCATCCTCGTTCGGCTGACCTTCGCCATTCTTTGCCGGAATCCATCCGACGACGTCGATATAACCGTCGTTGTTCACGTCGCCGATCGAGCTGAAATCGTGACGGGGAGGTGCGTCGCCGCCAATGACGGGTTTGATGAACCACGTCGCCTTGACACACGAATAATCAAGCAGATACTCGACGCCGCTCGATAATGCCCACAAATGGATCTCGAGGGATCCATCGCCGTCGAAATCGTCAACAACGACTCCAGAAAAAGGCTCCTTCATATCGATCGTCGTAGGAACGCCGAAGGATCCGTCACCATTGCTTGGGTGGACGGCCATTGCCGTCACGTCTGCGTCGGCAGAGCCATTGCTTGCATACGTGAGGAATAGTTCGCCAGGCCAACCGAAACATTCGGGCCCCGGAAGTACAGGGGCCGATACTTCATCGAAGGTCAAGTCCGTGCGCCCACCGCAAGCAGGCAACAAGCTGCTTGCGGTAAAGAGCCCGGCAACAAGATACAACGCCTCGTAATGCCGCCCGTTCCGTCGTGTTTCATGGGAAATGTCAACCATTTTCACCCTCGCTCGCGCCCGCGCGGAGTTCTTATAAATCGAGCGTCCCCGGGTATGGTCGCATCGATGAAACTCCGCACGAGCGCCTGATGCCCCGTGCGTTCGTCCAGCCAATCGCTGATTTTCACTCGACTTCCTCGCAGACTTTTGGGTTTGGTCGGACGGACCGTACGGCTACTCGGATTACGTTTTTCGCGGCGCATCCAAGGTGGCGAAATTGTCCGAGCCTCCCGTGGGTTACAAGGAATTTGACGAATAGCCGACACTCGATATCGTGGCTCGGAGAAACCAGCTCAAGCTGCCGGTAGATGCATTGTCACTTTGGTGGAATTTGCTCGACCTCGAAGAAATCCCAAGCCGGCGTATGATTGTTTCCACCGGCATCTTGCGCCGTTGCATAAATCGCCGGATATTCCGCGACCAGCGATTCTATTCCGGCTTCGACTTTCGTGACCACGGCGGCCACGTAAAGCTGGGGCCGTGATGCGGCGGATTGGCGCCGATTGGACGAAAACACGACCCAATAATATTTCAAGCTTTTGAACGTTTCGGCTTTGGGTGCCCAACGTGCCCACGCATTCGTCAAGCCTGGGCTCAAGAGGCCCGTACACGTCGGCGGATCATTTGCCTGTAGACGCGTGGGCAAACCTCCGCTCCCAGCAACGATAAACACTTCCGCTGCTGGCTGGCTATACGAACTGATCGGTTGATTGTCTGTCCGGTTAAACGCCAAGAACGTATCCTCGGGCGAATACACTGGGTAGAATTCATGGAAGTTGGGGTCGCTCGCCCCTGGAAATGGTTTGGCATCACCGCCCGCACGATCGTTGTACGGAATGGAGTTGATATCCATCGTCGGATCCGACCCATTTACGGCCGCAACTACGCCCTCGCCACCCGCTGCCGACGTCACATAGGCGATTTCATTACCATCGCGGCGCCAAGCGGGACTCGACGCCACAAATCGTGGATCGCCATTACGCGCCATAATGCCCCAGCCATTGCCGTCAGGTGCATGCAAATTCGTCCACACGATTTCGTACCGCCCGGCATTGATATTCGGATCCGACAAGATCGAAATAGCAATCGCGTCACTTGTCGAATAATGCGCTGGCGAAAGAACGGGCGCTGTTTGTTTGTTCCGACCAAGCAATGCTAGGGCGCTCGGTGAAATCACGTCCGGCCCAACAACACCACCGGTCACATACCGAGCATCGATTGCGCGGGTGCCATTGTCGGCATCTCGGCTGTAAATGATGAGTTTCCCATCTGGAGACGACGTATGACACGAAACGCACGTCGTCGTACCGCCCGTCGACGTAGCACCAGCCATTGCCGGACTGAGCACTGTTTTCGATGTTGGATCGCCAATGGTGAAACCTTGAAATGAGGTTCCTCCGGTCGACGTCCAATACACGACGGACCCCGGAGCGGCGACCGGCGCAATGTGCACGACTCCGCTGGCTCCAACGAATGGGCCCGTCGTCAATACACCACCCTCGAAATGCGCACCACGCAACGTAATCTTGACATCGTGTCCGGCGCTATGATCCGCCAACCCTTTCCAGGCGCCAATCTGCATCGTATGCGAGAGTTGCCTCGTATACACGATGAGTGGACGAATTTGGTTGTCCACTTCGAGTCGTAATTCGAAGACGTTCAGATCGGCAGGGGCAGACCATTCGAAAAAAAGCGGCGTCCAATTACGCGGAAACATCGCGTCCATAGCTGGCTCGGACAAACATGGCCCGCCGGTGTCCATTCCTGGCGTTTTTTCGAAAAGTGTAGCAATGCCCGGTTCGAGGCCATCCAAAACGACCGGTGCCATGGGAAAATCACCAAATGGTCCAGTACCAGGATCGATGAATCCACCACCCTCACCGCCACCGCCAGTATTCGATCCACTGGAACCAGCCGAGCCTCCAGCAGCCGCT
>JANORL010001286.1:0-8872 GCA_031415295.1 Polyangiaceae bacterium
CATGTGGTCTTGCGATGCCGGCGACGGCACGCGTGCGAATAACCCGATCGGATGCGAAATTGCCAGCGATTCTCACCATTGCGCGATCGACACGCGATTTCTTCGACGATGCAGGAGGACGCAATTATGTGGCTCCAATGGGACCTGCGTGCTGCATGTACAATACCTGCGTTGACGAGACGATTCCTTATATGGAGAGTGGAAACGTGGCACTGGCGTCGAGGGTGCTTGCGGTATGGCCAGAGACTGCCGATGTTGATTTGAAGCCGCAATTGCAAGGCGCTAGTGGTGTCGATGTTGTCGATGGCCCCTGGGTCGGCCAATCCGGTATACGAGTCGAACAAGCTTTGCGCACGGGCGGACAGCGCCTGGTTTCTACCCGCGGACCTTGCGGAAGTTGTGGCTCGTTCTGGGTCGACCGTGGAGGCGGTTTTGCGCCTGTTGGCAATTTGGGCGGTGGCGCGGATGGTTTCGATATCTTGGCGATGAGCGACATCGATGGCGATGGCCATTCCGAGGCGATTGTCTACGAGGTTTGGCGCAATGACTATGGCCTCCACGTGCTCGGTAATGACTGGTCGAAACCTGCCTATCGATTTAATTGCGGAAATATTTGAGTGCAGGCAATTACCGTCCTGACCCATGATCAACTATGCCCATCATCGAGCTGCAAACGCGTATTCGAGCGCCAATCGAACGCTGCTTCGATCTCTCTCGGAACGTCGATCTACACGTGCAATCGACATCGAGTACCGGAGAGCGCGCCATTGCTGGTGTGACTCGTGGGCTTCTCGGCCTGGGGGATCAGGTGACCTGGCGAGCTCGCCATTTCGGCATTTGGCAGAATCTCACGAGCAGCATCACCAAGTTCGATCCACCTCGACACTTTCGCGATTCAATGGTGAGCGGTGCTTTCACCCGCTTCGACCACGACCATTTCTTCTTCACGCTCGGCGAATACACCGAAATGCGGGATGTATTCGATTTTACGTCTCCGCTCGGTCCCCTGGGTCGAATCGCCGACGTTCTCGTGCTGGAACGTTATCTGACGCGTTTTCTTTTGGAACGAAATCATGTCATTCAGTGCATTGCCGAATCGGACGAGTGGCGCGCGTACGTCGCTTGAAGGAGAACTCGAAGCAATTTATCGATAGCAGGGCCGCGCGGCAGTCAACCGTATCCGAGTCATGCCGAGGGGTTGCCGAAGTGCTCGACGCGATGCCTGGTATGATACCGGAAAAGGGAATGCACTTGTCGACGCAGGCTTTGTCCGTTATGATGCGCGAACATGAACGCCACCGAACGAGCTGAAAGACGCAAGAGGTGGGGCGATCGCGTGCCGTCGTGTATCGTGCTCATCGGTTTGCCTGCTTCGGGAAAGTCGACGTTTTTCAAGACGCAATTCGTCGACACGCACATTCGCATCAATGGCGACATGTTGCGAACAGCCCCGCGCGAACGGCTCCTTGTGCAAGCATGCCTCGAAGGCGGAACGAGTTTCGTCATTGACAAAACCAATGTTTCTCGGGCCGAGCGCTCCATGTACATTGGCGCAGCGCTCGATGCGGGATTTATTGTACGAGGCTATTTCTTCGAGAGTCGAAAAGATTTGTGCCTCGAGCGAAATGCCAAACGCGCCGAACATGAACGAGTGCCGGATGCAGCGGTGCTTGGAATGCGTTCTCGGCTCGAACTTCCTTCGCGTACTGAGGGATTTGACGAACTTTTTTTCGTGAAGCTTTCTGAAGGACAATGTTTGGTGGAAGGATATCAAGAATGAAATTCGACGACCTCGAGACTCGAATGCGTATTTTCGAGACGGCGCACGATCATCAGGTCCTCCCGGGAATATTCATGGTCGCGCGGCTGGATGGCCGTGGTTTTACGAAGCTCGTGCGCGAGCGCAAAAAATTTGATGCGCCCTACGACGTTCGTGTTCGCGACATGATGGTCGAGACGACGAAGCACCTCATGGATTGCGGGTTCCCTGTTGTTTATGGTTATACGCAAAGCGACGAGATCTCGCTTTTGTTTCGGCGCGATACCGACGTATTCGGCCGAAAGCTTCGCAAATACGAATCCATCTTGGCAGGCGAGGCGAGTGCGCGATTTGCTAGGCTGCTCGACGATCATGCGGCATTCGATAGTCGAATTTCGCAGTTGCCTACCGAATCGGACGTGGTTGATTACTTCCGCTGGCGGCATGATGACGCGCATCGGAATGCATTACACGGGCATTGTTATTGGCTTTTGCGCTCGCAGGGACTCACCGACCGTGAGGCGACGCAAAGGCTCGAGGGGAAATCGGTAGCCGATCGGAACGAGTTCCTGTTTCAGAACGGCATTCAATTTAATGGACTGCCGGCATGGCACAAGCGGGGTATGGGCCTGTATTTTCGAGATGTCGAACACATGGGAAAAGACGGGCGGGATGGCTGTCAGGTTGTCACGACGCGTCGCCGATTGCACGTAGACGGCGAACTGCCGCTCCGCACGGCCTATACTGATTTCGTCCGCAGGCGCATCGAGGAAGCGGCTCCGCAGAAAGTTTCTCGGGAGCACGCAGACGTGGGTCCATGAGGGGGACTGGGTGATGGCAAATGCAAATAGCTTTGCACGAACAGTCGATCACTCGTCGATTCAGGTTTCGTCAAAATAATCGCTATCGAATTTCGGCACGATGCGCTGCTGGTGGGTCACGCCAATCCCATACTCGATCATGAGTGCAGTCAGACGCGCACCGTCCACGAGCACGACGCTTTCGATTCGCGCTGCGAATTCCTGCGCTTCGCGCGTGAACGTCGACGAGGTAATAAATACGCCCTTGTTTGCTCGTCGACTCGCGAGCGCACCATAAAACGCCACCATAAAACGCTTGGATGTCGGGGCGACCTACCGAACTGCCCCACCGTTTGGCTTGGATATACACTTTTTCGAGGCCCAGACGATCCAATGAAATAATGCCGTCAATGCCGCCATCACCGGAGCCACCGACATGCTGCACATCCGCGCGGCTCGTTCCGTATCCGAGTGCATGGAGCAAATCGAGCACCAGCGTCTCGAAAAAGCGTGGTGAGGACTCGGCAATGGCGCTCAGCAAATCATGAGCGACGCTTTCGCGCAATTCTTTCAGCGCGTTTTCAATGCGTTCATCTGGAGCTTGGTTACCAAGCATCGCTTCGTTTGGCGGTGTTTGGCGGAGGCTCCCTTCATCGGAATTGCGTTGTCCGCCTTTGTCTGAATCGAGTCGAGCAATCGTCTGGATTTCTTGCGTCGTGAGAGGCCTCGGGTGACTGACAATAAATCGGATTCCCGCTTCCGTCGCTTTCCATAAACCTCGGCGCGGGCTGGACGAAAAACCTTTGCGTTTGATGCGGTCATGTGCCCAGCCGATACGATTGTGATAGACGGGCTGCGTACCGCTCGGAAGTAATTCGGCGCGTTCGTTTTCGGTGAGCTTAAAGTGATCGGCGAGCTTTTCGTACACTTCGGTGGTGCGTATCCCATCGGTATTTTCTGCGAGGAGCCGGAGCAGAGGTTCAATGCATGTGTCGTAGGTAGGGATGGCCATGGCGGGGTGCTCGAGCAGACGAAGTTATCATGGGGATACGCTGCAGGGGAAGCGAGAAAAGAGGGTGACTGATAATTTTGACGCAAAGGGGGCGGCGTGATTTTTCGTCGAAGACCCTCACCCCGGGTCGAGGTATACGTAGAGGCGTATCGGCGATTGTTCTCTTGGACCAAGGTAAAGCTTGATTCCGTCGCAAACAGCCTTGACCAAAAACCCTCCGCCCGTGGGCCGACCGGTGCGACCTCTAACTAGGATGACGCCATTTTCTTCGACCGAGATCTCCAAGCCACCACCCTCGAGGTCCGCCGTGGAAACGCGCAAGCGGTGTTTTTTATCTCCCTCGTTCGTCGCCGCGACGTCCGCGAGGGGCGAGCAAGATGCAGGTTCGCTCGCGCTCGTCGGTTGGCAGGTGAAACCGCCCCTGAGCGAGCCGTTTGGCGAAGATGCAGTATCCCGTGCGATCCCAGAAGAGAACGCGGATCTGGTCCCCTCGACGGTTTCGAAAAACGAAAAGATGCCCCGATGCCGGATCTTCGCCAATGACTCCCATCACGGCTGCCGACAAACCATCGAAACCTTTGCGCAGATCCGTGGGTGTCGTCGCCAAGTAAATGCGCAGTGCTGGCGGGAGGGTAAACATCAACGCGCCCCTTTCTCGCGGAGCACATCGAGTACTCGGCGCAACGTCGTGTCGTCGAATCCAGGTAAAACGCGCACCGTATTGTGCTCGTCGACGACGATATCGACGTGCTGATCATGAGCTTGCTCAGGCTCGAATTCGCGATCGTGCGACACGACATGAACCGGGAGAAACTCCGGCACTACGGAGGATTGCGCTTCGTATTCGTCGTCGAGCAACCCAGCTTTTCGGAGCCGCCAACGCCACGAATGAAGTGCCGCCGGTTGGACTTTGGCCTTCGCGCCAAACTCCGCTGCCGTTTCACCACTGCGTTTCCATTTCTTGACGAGCTTTGCCCATTGCGAGGCGTTTTTTCGTACTGCCATCTCGACCTCCTGTCGACGACGGCAAGCTTACGGGAATTTCCGGGGCACTTTGGAATGCGCTTGGCCGGACGGTTATCTTAATACGACGCATTCGATCCACAGGAAATGCTATGACATCATTGGTTTCGATATGGTGCGGATAGCATAACAAAATCAGATTTGATGCTCGCCTCCTCTCTTCATTGGTCTGCTTTGCGTTAAATCGCTCCCCTCCCGGTTCGGCCGCCTCGATATGGCACATCTGGCCAATGAATTGGCCATTTTTACTTAAGAGGATCGAGCGACACCCTGGAAACGCACATTGATTTCCGGATCGAATGAATAGAGCGCGAAGCGTTTCTTTCTTCGGGTCAAGCCGCTTAGGAATTTCGGTTTTTGCCATTGGTCCTCTCCTATGTTGTCCGTCCACTCGGTGCATGTGAAAAGCTTTTAGGTGACGAGGAATATGCGGTGCTTGTGTAAAAGGTGCAGATACTAGCATGTCGAATTTCCAAACTGTGGAATTCGCGTCTGCACTCAAAGCGTTAGGCAACTCAATGTGTTGGAAGAATTCTGCTATTTTCGGAGGCTCATCTCGTAAATCGATGCCATGAATCCGCGCCCCTCTCCCGCCATTCTGAAGAGGAAGTACCATTGGTGCCCGCTCGCTATAACAAGCTAGGCGTTTGGTGTCGAGCTAGATCACACGCTTGTCGGGAATTTCAGTCTCGTAGTTGTCACGAGCGCCTCGTTGAACACCACATCGGTCTTGACCTCCGCCCAAATCCTCATACTCCTCCCCGCATGCCCCGCCCCCTCACCGGCAACGTCTACTTCCGTCACGGTTCCTGGTACGCGCGTGTCACCCTCGCACCCGGCGTTCGTCCCTCGATGCAGCTTCCCACATGCACCGACGAACCCTCCGCCGAAGACCGCGCGCGGCTTCTCACCACCCTCGTCGAGCGTCTTCGTGCTGTTGGCCGTGCGGACCTTGCGCCCGACATCATTCGTCGAGCGGCCCGAGCTGACGCCGACGAACTCGCTCGCGTTCTGCTCGCCGTCGACATGATCACCGGCGCCGTCGAGCCTGCGCGGACAAACCTCGTGCCGACCATTCGCGAAATCGGCGAGCGATGGACGCGCGGAGACCTCGCGCGCGAATTCCCCGACCATATCAAATCAAAGGACGGCGCATCCCATGACGGCGGCCGCCTCGAGCTGTACGTCTATCCCATTGCCGGCGACGTTTCGATTGACAGGTTTTCGCTCGACCACGCCGAAGCTATCATGCGTGCTTTACCTGCCAAACGCGCACCCGCCACGCGACGCCATATTGCGCAACTCATCCACCGTATTTGCAAAATGGCCGTCTTCCCGTTACGGATTGTCGTGCAAAACCCATTACCGCCTGGGTTTCTCCCGAAGATCCCACCCGGGAAAGCCAAAGGCTGGCTGTATCCCGACGAAGACGGCAAACTCCTCGCCGCCGAAGCCGTGCCGCTCGTGTGGCGCGTGTTTTACGGTTTTCTGCATCGTGAAGGCCCGCGCGTCAATGCGGTACGTTTGCGCTGGAATGAGGATGGAGTCGAGATGCGGTGTTGGGCATCGAGTTGGTGAGGAAAGTCGATGGCGGGGATCGACAAATGCGTCGAGACGCGGTGCTGGGCATCGAGGTAGCCGAAGAAGTTCGATGACGGGGATCGAGGCAACTGAAGAAGTTCGATGACGGGGATCGAGGTAGCCGAAGAAGTTCGATGGCGGGGATCGAGGTAGCCGAAGAAGTTCGATGGCGGGGATCGAGGCAGCTGAAGAAGTTCGATGGCGGGGATCGAACGCGCCACCCTCTTCGACAGTAGAGCCTCCGATGGCGGCTCTGTTCGGTCTGCTAAATCCTCAACAATTTCAATCTAGTAGCCCCACCCGGGGTCGAACCGGGACGCCCTTGCGGGCAAGGGATTTTAAATTCGACAAGGGGGATTCTAGCCGTCGCGAACCGTGCGATTCCGCCGGTTCTGACGACGTTTCGCAACGCCTAGACCGGGGTGTCGCCTTTACGGACCCAGTTGTCGCCTTTTCAGCCGACGTGCCGGAGGACTATTTCGACACGTCGACGTTGCTGCCGAGCAGCGCGGAGGATGAGAACACGCTTACGCATGAGCAGGTCGCGGCGCTGCTTTGCTCGTTGGCTCGTTGGTAGTCGGCGCAAGCGGTTCATCCGCGAACGCCGGGAGTGCAATGCATAGAACCGGAACGTGTAGCCCCAGAAAAACGGAGAGAATGCGGTTCATCTGGACCAACGATTACCACGTGTCTCGGACCAGAGAGGTGAGGGAAGTTTGTCTTTCGTTAAAGGGAAAACCTGACAGGGTTTGGACGCAAATACATGGTTTGGTCACGTGCGCGGCCGAACCGCTTCAGCAACGCCGTGCTTTGGAGTTCCAAACATACGCAGATAGGCGTGCCCGATGCTGATTGGAATCGCGCGAGTGAAAGGTGGTCCCCCAAAGTTGGTATGGGCGGGTTTGCCTGGGTACGGCGGAAAAGTCAAGTCATCTGTGAGTAGCCAGTCGCACTTCGTTTTCCCCTCTCACGCGAAGGTTCGTCTGACTGTTACGAATGCTGAACATGCGTAACGTTCGTCCCTCTCACACGGCCGTTCGTCCAACCATCCAGTCGATCATTCGGCTACCGGCCGCAAAAATAGTTGATCCGTTCTGCGCCAAACTCGGCTACCTTCGCGCGTATGAAATCTCAATCCGATGGAGCCACCCTCGCCGCCACAGTATCCGCACGCATTCGCGAGTTCCGCGCAGTGCGTGGGATCTCCGCCGAAGCACTTACGCAAGCGGCAAACCTTTCTCCCGCGGAGCTGTACCTGCTCGAAACGGAAAGCGAAAACATGACGCGGGACATGCTCAACCGTATCGCCGCCGTCTTCGGCGTGCATCCGGCCGTGCTGTGCATGTCCCCCGACGAACACGTCATCGCAACTCTGCTCGAAGCCCAGCGCGATTTGCCGAAAGACGCATTCCAAAAACTCGCCGGTGAACTCGTCGCGAAAGGTTTTTCTCAGTCGAAAGGCGCCGCTTGAACGCTTTGTGATCCTCGAGCGCGTGAGAAGCTGCCGAAAAACATCATTTCCCGCTTCTCATCGGCTCCCGGCGGCCGATTTGTGTGTGACTGGTCGCAAGTGCAAGATTTTGCGTCCGACTTTTTCGCGTACGTGCAACATGCACGCGAGAGGAGCTACGAGTCCGCATGCCCGCTATTGCCCTTCGGGTCCAAGAGTTCACTGTCCAAGAAGATTCAACACCCGCCCTTCGGGTCCATGAACGCACGTTTCGAGAAGGTATCGCAACATTCGTCAGGGCGACGTGTCGTAAATACTGTGTAAAACGCGCCAATGTCGAAGACCTCGTGCAAGAAGCATTTGCGCAGATCATTGCGAGCATTGCGTCATTTCAACCGGAAAAAGGCGAATTCGACAAGTGGGGTCGAGGCGTCGCGCGAAACGTGATTTTACGACATCTGCGAGACGCGAAGCGGTACGCCGAACGCTTCGCCGAGTACGATCCAAACATGGATGAACATGCCGCCCCCGAACCTTCTCCGGAGCGGTGCGTACAGCGTTTGCAGGCACGATGCCGGCTTTCGAGCGCTTCGCTGCGCCTTACCGATCAACAAGCCGAGATTCTCATGCTTCGCGCCATTGATGACATGTCCCACAAAGAAATCGGCACGGAATTGGAAATCGAGGAAGGAGCGAGCCAGAAATGCTACCAACGAGCACGGAATCGTATGGCTCAGTGTATCGCCGCAGAGACTCTTTGCGTCATGCCGCCCGTCGATACAAGCTGCAATGACGTTTCTGTGCCGAACGGTGAAGCCGCGCAATGGCGTGATGCCGGCAAATTATCGCACTACACGGGGCAAATTACCGCGGCAATCATCGCTTTCCTGATGTTCGTGCCGTCGAATTCAGCCGTGCAACCACGCGCGTCAATCACAGGCGAAATCCAAACGGGTCACGGTCGTGCAATGTATCAGTACGACAAACAAATTGTCGCTCCTGACAAACCTATCGAGTATCGTGCCGTACCTATGGGCAAACCTGAACCTGCTTCTTTGCCCAGTGTTCGCGCCGTACCCGCGCGTACTCGCGGCGCAGACAAACCAACGTACGTCCCGCAGTCCGTGCCGGAGCCCCCGTACACGCCGGCGGTGCATCCCGTCGGTCATCGGCAACCCAAGAAAAATGCCGTACAGAATTGACAAGACCTCAAAGTCAGAATAAGAACGACATTCGATGCTTCGTGT